>JBOFRK010000099.1:0-14919 GCA_051650945.1 Alphaproteobacteria bacterium | reverse complement strand
TCCTTTGCTTCTAATGCGAAACTGATGGCCTGACTGGGTTCCTTCAGGGACTGCAAGGCGCACCCGCCCGCCATCAATGGTTGGCACATCGATGTTTCCCCCCAAAACCGCTGTGGTCATGGATAGGGGAACACGACAGTGGATATGGGATCCATCCCGTTGAAACAGAGCATGGGGTTTGACCGAAATGAAAAGGTACAAATCCCCTGAAGCGCCTCCCCGAAGGCCCATTTCGCCTTCGCCTGAGACTCGAATGCGAGAGCCCTCTTCTACGCCGGCTGGAATATTAACCGCAAGGCTTTTTTCTTGCTTTACGCGCCCTGCGCCACGGCAAGCGCCACAAGGTTTTTCAACTTTCTGGCCTTCTCCACGGCAAGAGGGGCACGTGCGCTCAACGGTAAAAAAACCTTGTTGGGAACGTACAACACCTCGACCACCGCAAGCTTTGCATGTAACGATCTTCGTGCCTTTTTCAGCTCCCGCTCCTTGGCAGGGGGTGCATTTGACGAGGGTGGGAATTTTGACCTTTGTTTGGGTTCCCCGAAAAATTTCCTCCAGGGTTAATTCCATATCAAAGCGAAGATCTGCTCCCCGAGATGCTGAAGACTTTGCTTTGCCAGAGCGTTTGCCGCCACCGCCCATCAGCTCATCCAACATATCTTCAAAGATATCAAATCCACCAAAAGGAAAGCCCCCACCAGCATTGCGAAACCCTTGGGCCTGCTCAAAACCGCCTGAGCCATCAAAAGCAGCATGCCCCATTTGGTCATAAACAGCTCGCTTTTCTGAATCGCTCAAAATCTCATAGGCTTCTGAAATTTCTTTGAATTTGTTTTCAGCAACTTTATCCCCCGGATTGCGGTCAGGATGATACTGCATCGCTAATTTTCGGTAGACTTTTTTAAGCTCATCTCCAGAAACGTTGCGTTGAACCCCTAAAATTTCGTAATAATCGCCTTTTGCCATCGTATTTGCCTATTTCACTCTGCTTTTCACGTCTTCAAAAAATAAATCAGGCCCATTGTAGCGGTTGTTATGGGGACACACAAGCTGCTTTTACGTACTGTACAATTTCATAACCCAAAAGTCTTCATTTGTTTTTTTGGGTGCTTTTAGTCTAAAATTTCTATAAACTAGAGCCTTGATTTATGAAGCAGAAAGGCAGAAACATGTTTGAAACTTATACCGAGCGAACCAAAGGTTTTTTGCAAGTCGCCCAAACCTATGCCCAGCGTCAAAACCATCAGCAGCTCTTGCCAGAGCACCTGCTTCATGGGCTTTTGGAAGACAAAGAAGGCCAGTGCGCCACGCTCATCAATCAAGCGGGTGGTCTTGTCCCCCCGTTAAAAACAGCGCTCCAAGACGCTTTGAAAAAAATTCCCCAGGTTGAAGGCCAAGGGGCAGGGCAGCTTTACATGACTTCCCAAACTCAAGCCGTTTTGAAGCAGGCAGAAGATTTAGCTCACCAATGGGGAGACAGCTATGTCACGGTAGAGGCCCTTTTAATGGCGCTTTTGAAAACACCCCAAGCTGGAACGGCTGCCCTTTTTGCGAAGGCTTCCGTGAAAGAAGCACCCCTTAAACAAGCCATTGATGCCCTTCGCAAAGGCCGCAAAGCTAGCAGCGCAAGCGCTGAAGAAGGTTATGATGCCCTTAAGAAATACGGTAAAGACCTTACGGAGCTCGCGCGCCAAGGGAAAATTGATCCCGTCATTGGTCGGGATGAAGAAATTCGGCGGACCATTCAGGTGCTCTCTCGCCGTACCAAAAACAACCCCGTTTTAATTGGTGAGCCAGGCGTTGGGAAAACAGCTATCGTTGAAGGGTTGGCTTTACGGATTATCAAAGGTGACGTCCCTGATACCTTAAAGGAAATTCAGCTGATCGTGCTGGATTTGGGGGCTTTGATTGCGGGGGCTAAATTCCGAGGCGAATTTGAAGAACGTTTAAAAGCTGTGCTCTCAGAGATCACCCAAAATTCAGGAGATGTTGTGCTGTTTATCGATGAGCTGCACACCTTGGTAGGAGCTGGAAAGGCGGAGGGCGCCATGGACGCTTCGAATATGCTCAAGCCCGCCCTTGCTAGGGGGGAGCTGCATTGCATCGGCGCTACAACGTTGGATGAATACCGTCAGCATATTGAAAAAGATGCTGCCCTCGCAAGGCGGTTTCAGCCTGTGTTTGTGGGAGAGCCCAGTGTGGAAGAAACCGTTTCCATCCTGCGGGGGTTGAAGGAAAAATATGAGCTCCACCACGGAATTCGGATTACGGACGGCGCCTTGGTAGCAGCGGCAAATCTTTCTAATCGGTATATCTCAGATCGTTTTTTACCCGACAAAGCCATTGATTTAATGGACGAGGCAGCCAGCCGGCTTCGGATGGAGGTCAATTCTAAGCCTGAGTCTATTGATGAGCTTGATCGCCGGATTATTCAGTTAAAAATTGAGCGGGAAGCCCTCAAAAAAGAGCAAGATCCCGCCTCTAAGGACCGCTTGGGGAAGCTGGAGGAAGAGCTTTTAGAGCTGGAGAAAGAGTCGGCCACCCTCACCCAAAGCTGGCAGGAAGAAAAACAGAAAATCACAGGGGTTCAAAAGCTGAAAGAACAGCTGGAAAGCGCCCGGATGGAGCTCGAGCAAGCTCAGCGCCAGGGCAATTTAGCCCGGGCGGGGGAGCTGCTCTATGGGGTGATTCCTGAGCTTGAACGAAAGGTTGGGGAAACTGGTCAGCATTCAGGTTCTGCTTTTCTCCGGGAAGAGGTGACAGACAAAGACATTGCCGCCATCGTATCTCGCTGGACGGGGATCCCAGTGGACAAGATGTTGGAAGGCGAGCGAGAAAAGCTGCTCCAAATGGAGTCCCTCTTGCAGGAGCGGGTGGTTGGTCAGGAAGAAGCTGTGAAAGCAGTCAGCGAAGCCATGCGAAGGGTGCGTGCGGGTCTGGCTGATCCAAACCGCCCCATGGGCTCGTTTCTCTTTTTGGGCCCAACAGGGGTGGGGAAAACCGAATTGTGCAAAGCGCTGGCTGCGTTTTTGTTTAATGACGATAATGCCTTGCTGCGAATTGATATGTCTGAATATATGGAGCGCCATGCGGTGGCACGGCTTATCGGTGCGCCGCCTGGATATGTTGGCTATGAGGAAGGGGGAGCGTTGACAGAAGCTGTGCGCCGGCGCCCCTATCAAATCATTTTGTTTGATGAAGTTGAAAAAGCCCACCCAGGTGTCTTCAATCTGTTGCTTCAGGTGTTAGATGATGGCCGTCTCACCGACAGCCAAGGGCACACCGTCGATTTTCGCAATACGCTTATTATCTTAACGTCTAACCTGGGGAGCGAAGTGATCGCAGAGGACCCATCAGGGGAGTCGGTTTTATCCAACGCGGTGCGTGAAAAGGTGATGGCTGTAGTGCGACAAGCCTTCAGGCCTGAATTTTTGAATCGCTTGGATGATATCCTTCTGTTTCGGCGTTTGGCGCGAGGGGACATGGATCAGATCGTCGCCATTCAACTGAAGCGTTTGGAGAGCCTTTTGGCCCAGCAACACATCACCCTTAAGCTGACGCCTGGGGCGCGTACATGGCTTGCAGAGACGGGGTATGATCCCGTTTATGGCGCTCGCCCTTTAAAACGTGTGATCCAGCGCGCCCTTCAAAACCCTTTGGCGTCGTTTATTTTGGAAGGAAAAATCCAGGAAAAAGGCGTGGTGGAGGTGGATGCGGGGCCCCAGGGGTTAACTTTTTCGACCTAAAGTTGGGGCAACGTTTTCCTCGTGAAATAATTTGACAATTTGAGCCTGACTTATTATCTTAACCGTGCTTTAAGAAGCGTAAACATAGCGTTAAAGTATGAAAAAAAATAAAAAAATTGGGCAAGAAGGCTTTAGTCTTATCGAATTAGCCATCGCTTTGGTTGTCATTGGTTTAATCCTAGGTGGCATTTTTAAAGGTCAAGAGCTGATTGAACGGGGCAGGTTGCAAAAAACCATCTCCCAGATTGCGGACTATCAACTTGCTCTGACCACATTTGTAGAACAATATGAGGCCATACCAGGTGATTTTTCTCTGGCGACGGCCACGTGGGGGCAGCATGCATTTAGCGGCAATCAAAACGGTATTGTTGAAGGAAAGGGCATGCAACGTGGCAGTGAAGCTGTCGCATTTTGGCAACATCTCTTTCTTGCAGGTCTTATTCCAGATCCTGGGCATTTACCCCAAGGAGAGCAAGCTCATTTTGGTCAAGGTGTTCCTAAGGCGGCATTGGGCGGAGGTTTTACCGTTGAGACAGACCCTGATCAAGATTTAAAGGGCTTGTGGATGTTACTGGGCAAGGAGTCTGGAAACCGCGGAAACGGGGGCCTTCTAACACCTGCCCAAGCCATGGCCATCGACAAAAAGCTTGATAATGGAGACCCTCTGTCAGGTCGTGTTCGGGCTAAGGAAGGCGATAAGATCTCTGCGGGGCAATGTATTGCGAACGGGCGGTACGCAGTTCAGCACAAAATCCCTGCCTGTGTTTTATATTTTTCTCTCCAATTTTAAGCGGTGAAATGGGCTCGAAACGTGATAGAATCAAACAGCTTTAAGGGGCTTGAATGGTTAAGATGTGCGTGGCTTGCCTTTCGGAAGCAGGAGGGATTTTCGCTGTTAGAAATCGCTTTGGGGTTGATGCTTTTGGGCATGCTAGGTGGTGTTTTTCTTCCTTTTTTAATGAATCAACAACAGCTTCGAAAAAGCCAGCTTACGTTGCAGCATCAAGAGCGAATCATTCACAGTTTGGCCCTTTATGCCAACCTTCACGGAAGGCTTCCCTGTCCTGCAAATCCATCCGCTAAGGGGAAAGAGCGGGGGGTTGCGCCCGCTTATTGTGTAATTAAAACTGCTGTTGGGATTGTGCCCTATAGAAGCCTTGGGTTGCCCGAACACTTTGCAAAAGATGGTTATTTAAACGAATTTACCTATGGGGTTCATCCTTCCCTCGCAAATCAGGTAGAGCAAGCTATTATTTCTGAGAGATACGCTGACCTTCGTGGATTTTGTGCCAAGGTCAATGAAAAAGATCGCAAATATTCTCTTGATGTTCAAGAGGGAGAAACACTTTCTGTCCAACAAAGCTTAAAGGGAGGGGATGTTATTGCGTTTGTGCTTGTCAGCCACGGCCCCTCGGGGGAGGGGGCGTTTCAAAGGAGAAATTCTGGAACAACTCGACGTCCTTTGAGCCAAGCGGGGCCTTGTAAGCGCAAAAACGCTGATGGAGATCTTGCTTTTTGCGCGAAGCCTTCTCCTCAAGAAACGGGGCTTTTTGATGACCGGGTCAAGTGGGAAACCCGCCATAATTTCGCCAGTTATTATATGAAAGCCCCTTGTTATCCCGTTTCTGAATGAGGTAAAATCAATTCTATGAAGCCGCGCATCAATATGATTACCCTTGGGACTCGCAATTTAGAACGTGCAACAGCGTTCTATGCCCAGGGGCTTGGGTTCCCTCAAATGCCATTTGAGGGAAAAGGTATTGCTTTTTTTGAGCTCCAAGGCACATGGCTTGCCTTATATCCATGGGAGCTTTTGGCAAAAGACGCCCTGGTTGATGCTGAAGGGTCTGGATTTAAAGGTTTTACTTTGGCGCATAACGTCAGCGATGAAAATCAGGTAGTCCATCTTTTGAAAGCTGCTGAAGAAGCGGGGGCTTCCATCAGCAAACCGGCTCAGCCTACAGAATGGGGCGGATTTTCAGGCTATTTTCAAGACTTGGACGGCTATCTTTGGGAGGTGGCTTTCAATCCATTTTTTTGGCCTGGGCCTGGAGAGACAAAAGCATGAGTCGTTACATTTTTATAGAGGGCTTTTGTGTTCATTTCATCCAATTTGCACAATCAAGTGGCCCCAAACTGTTTCAAAGAAGCCCTTAAATAGGTTCAAAAATGTATTAAGAGGATCTGCTCCTTTCTTCCCCCCCGAGTGCTCTTGGGTTTTTCCAGACCAACCTTGATGTTGCTGATGTAACAGAGGAAATAAAGATTTTGCGCGTTTATTTTCTTGTTTTGCCAGCCCTTCTGTAATGAATAACTCTCCAATGAGCGCCGTTTCTTCTGAAGGGGAAGTAGCAGGAGAAGACATACTTTTCTTTGATATAATCTTTTTTATTTTTGATATTTTTTCAGACGCCTGATAAGAAGCAGGAAAAAATACGGGTTTAGAGGTAGGGGTAGGTTTTTTTCCTGGTGTCAAAACAAGAAAGGCACCAAGGGGTTGATTTTTTTTAAGATCGCTATTAGGTTCACTTTGAGGATAGGAAACATTAGCATTCATGTCTAAAAAAGCTCTCTTTGCTTCATTTTCCACCACGATAGTTTCATCTTTCTCATCAATAATCATGGGGAACATAGGGAAGGCTAAAGATTTAAAAACAGATTCAGGATCCAGAGCAAACTGATATAGTATATAAAATCCCCACCATGAACCAAATGCTATATGCGCAATTTCCTGCATTATTTCTGGTCCCAGAAGCATGATGTTGCATGCCCCTTCAACCAAACGAAACGATATATTTTCCAAAGCTTCAGGATTGCTAGACTCACCTGTTGATATTTTTAAGACAGGATGGGAATTCAAAAAGCGACTCATTTTTTTTAGAAAAAAAGAGACATCTTCACCAGAAGTACCGTCTTTTTTAGAAGAAAAATTTGTTAATATTAAATTTAGTTTGTAAGAGGATGCTCCAGATGAACTATCAACAAAAGAGGCTGAAGGAACAACTTTTACAGCGCAACAGTGCGTATGTTTTGCGGAATTTCCCCAAGAAACAAATGATTCTTTTCCAAAATCTTCCTGCATCACAGTCCCTAATGAATTGGGCCCATTGAAAACGTCCATAAAAAAAACAGCATCATTTTTTGAACGAGCAGGTCTTTGGTTAGCAGGTTCAGTAAGGGCATCTCGCTTTACAATAATTTGAAAAAATGCAGCCTCTTCTGGGGGCTCCAATCCAGTAGCTGAGCAAAAACAAGATGAGAAAAAATACAAACATAAAATAAATTTAAGATTGTTCGACATGACAAAAAATCTTTCAAAATTCTTTTTTATTTTAATTAATTATTTTATACTTTAATAAATTTTTTCTTTATTTTCAATTTTTTATTTTTAAAATCTTGGGTATCCTTTTGAAATAAAAGATGAAGTGAGTTTGTGGCTTATCCAAAAGTCTTTCAGCGTATGTCTTTAATTAATTCGAGTATTTTTACAAATTGGTTTGTTTCTGGATTAAAATGTGTTATCTAGAATTTTGAAAAACGACTCGCAGTTTTTAGTAGGAGTGTGGCTCAATTGGCTAGAGCACCGGTCTCCAAAACCGGGGGTTGGGGGTTCAAGTCCCTCCACTCCTGCCAAAGTTGTTAAACCTTAAGCGTACATTTATGTTACATGGGGCTTGTGTTGTGAGTGGGAAAGAGGTATAGGTTGTGTTTAGTCGCTTTTTGATTAGAGAAAGACTTCTTCAGGTTGTGATGGGTCATTAAGGTTTTAAGAAAATGTTAGCTAAGGCAAGCAAAAAAACTTCTGTTTTTCAATTTTTTCGGCAAACTCGCCAGGAAATTTTAAAGGTAACTTGGCCGACTTCTAAGGAAGTGATCGTTACGAGTGTGTTGGTTTTTTTTATGGTCCTCGCGTTTGCTATTTTCTTCTTGATTGTGGATCAAATTTTAGGGTTTTGCGTGCGTTTTGTGTTAGGATGGGGGCATTAGAGTTATGACGGAGCAAAAAGCTCGTTGGTATGTTGTAAGCGTCCATTCAAATTTTGAAAACAGGGTTGCTGAAGATATACGTGAGCAGGCCGTAAGAGTTAACCTTTCTTCTTTAATTGAAACGATTTTGATTCCAAAGGAAGATGTTCTTGAAGTTAAAAATGGTGTAAAAACCAGTAAAGAGAAGAATTTTTTCCCGGGTTACATTTTGGTAAAAATGGTGTTAACAGATGATACCTGGCATCTTGTCCGAAGCGTTCCGAAGGTCAGTGGTTTTTTGGGGGTTAAAGAAAGGCCCTCTCCTATGAGCCAGGCGGAAGTCAATCGAATTTTAGGGCAGGTCCAAGATTCCATTGATCGGCCTCGAGTAACATTGATGTTCGAAGTTGGTGAAAAAATCAGGGTTTGTGAGGGGCCTTTTGCTTCTTTTACAGGCCTTGTTGAAGAGGTCGATGCGGAGAAAACCCGTCTCAAAGTTTCGGTTTCCATTTTTGGAAGAGCGACGCCCGTTGATTTAGATTTTATTCAGGTTGAAAAAGTTTAAAAAAAGCGATATGGTGGGTTTCGTTTTTATGAACTGCTAAGTTTTTAGCTGAGGAGTTTTTTGGTATGGCAAAGAAAGTTGTGGGGTATATAAAGCTTCAAGTTTCCTCTGGAAAGGCGAATCCATCTCCACCGATTGGTCCAGCTTTAGGGCAAAGAGGGCTTAATATTATGGAATTTTGCAAAGCTTTTAACGCGCAAACCCAAAATATGGAGCAGGGGATTCCTATTCCCGTCGTTATTACGGCTTATGCAGATCGCACATTCACGTTTGTAATGAAAACGCCGCCTAATAGTTATTTTTTGAAAAAAGCAGCAGGCATCGGCAAGGGCTCAACGACGCCTGGGCGTGGGGGTAAAAGCGGCGCGGTGACGATGGCGCAAATCCTTGAGATTGCCCGTTTGAAAAAAGCCGATTTAAATGCGTATTCTGAAGAAGCGGCGTGTAAGATGATTGCGGGATCTGCCCGTTCCATGGGGTTGGAGGTTGTAAGCTGATGCAGATGGTGAAAAAAACAAAGCGCTTGAAGAAGGCATGTGAAGGAATGGATTTTTCAAAAAGCTTTTCGTTGGACGAGGCGATTAAAATCGCTAAGCGTTTTGCGACGGCTAAATTTGATGAAACCATTGAGGTTGCCATTAATTTAAATGTAGACCCTCGTAAGTCTGAGCAAGCTGTTAGGGGCGCCGTTGTGTTGCCTGGTGGAACAGGTAAAAAACTTCGGGTTGCTGTTTTTGTTAAAGATGATCAAAAAGCAAAAGAAGCTTTGAGTGCTGGAGCCGACGTTGTGGGTGCTGATGATCTGCTGGAAAAAATTCAGGGTGGTTTTCTTGAATTTGATCGTTGTATTGCAACGCCAGATATGATGGGATTGGTGGGACGCCTTGGAAAAGTTTTAGGGCCTCGGGGTTTGATGCCGAATCCAAAGCTTGGAACTGTAACCCAGGATGTGGGTGCTGCGGTGAAGGCTGCAAAAGGTGGTCAGGTTGAGTATCGTGCTGAAAAAGCAGGGATTGTCCATGCTGGCGTCGGAAAAGCTAGTTTTTCTGCTGAAACATTGTTGGAAAACGTGAGAGCTTTTTTAGGGGCTGTAGCAAAAGCGCGTCCTGCTGGGGTTAAGGGAAATTATGTGAAAAAGATGACCCTTTCTTCCACGATGGGGCTTTCTGTTGTGGTGGATTTGGGAGATGCTCTTAAAAGCGTTTCTTAATTGTTGAACTTTTTATCGTTTCGAGGAGACTCGAAAAAACTGTCCGAGACTGTAGGTGCTTTCTTAAGAGAGTTTAAAAATGCCTGCATAGACAGGGAAAAAGACTTTCTTTTTTTCTTGTTGGGCAGATCGGGAAGGGAAAGATTTCTCTTCAATGTGCAACTTTTTCAAGTTTTAGACTTGAAAAATAATTAAGATGGAGATGGTCTGTGGATCGTGACCAAAAGCGTGCTTTTGTGACGTCTTTTAGGGAGGTTTTGAAAGCGCAAGAACTTGTGGTAGTGACGCAATCGCTGGGCTTAACAGTTGCAGAGTCAGAAAAGCTTCGTGGAAACATGCGAGAAGCTGGAGCTAGCTTTAAGATTGTTAAAAACAGTTTGGCGCGTCTTTGTGTCAAAGATACCCCTTGTGAGTCTGTTTTGGATTTGCTTGTTGGCCCTACAGCCCTCGCTTATTCTCAATGCCCTGTTGCAGCAGCAAAAGTTGCTGTTCAGTTTGCTAACGGGAATGAGAAAATTCGTGTTGTAGGCGGCGTATTAAAAGGGCGTTTTTTGAGTGCTCAAGAAGTTGAGCAGCTTGCGAAGTTGCCTTCTTTGGAAGAGCTTCGAGGAAAAATTTTGGCTATTTTGGTGGCATCTCCCACAAAAATCGCTCGAACCATTCGCGAACCTGCTTCTCAATTTGTTCGTCTTTTGTTAGCCCACAGCCAGAAATCCTAACTAGTTATTTTTAAAAATCGTTTTTGATAAAGGAGAAAAAAATGTCTGCCCAATTAGATCAATTAGTGGAAAATCTTTCAAAATTAACGCTTCTTGAAGCTGCAGATCTCGTGAAAATGCTTGAAGAGAAGTGGGGTGTGTCTGCTGCTGCGCCTATGATGGCAATGGGTGCTGCGCCCGCTGCTGCTGCGGTTGAAGAGAAAACGGAATTCAACGTTGTCTTGAAATCAGCTGGAGATAAAAAAATTGAAGTGATTAAAGAGGTTCGTCAGATTACCTCTTTGGGTCTAAAAGAAGCCAAAGATTTGGTAGAGGGGGCTCCTCAACCGTTGAAACAAGGTATTTCTAAAGACGATGCTGAAAAAATCAAAAAACAACTCGAAGCTGCTGGTGCTGTCGTTGAGATAAATTAAGATTTATTTCTTATAAAAAAAACGGAGAGGGGGAATCATTTTTTGTTATCCCCTTTTCCGGTTTTTGCTTTGTTTTTTAAAAGAAAAAATTTTACATACAAGCATGCTATACGCAAAAAGTGAACTGTTTCTTAAAAAGGGGCGTACTTTTTTCTTTGCTTTTAGGGCTGGGTCTGGTACAAGGGTCTTGACCTCATCTTTTCGAGCTTAGCGTGTGGTGTCGTTGTTTTTGAATAGATGTGCTGTTGAAGGAGTTTTTATGGCTGATTCTTACACGAAGCGTGGACCTATACGGCGCAATTTTTCTCGAATTCCAGAAATTGCTCCCCTGCCAAATTTGATCGAATTGCAGAAAAAATCTTATGATGCGTTTTTTCAAAAAGATATTGAGACAGATAAGCGGGCTTCGGTAGGGCTTCAGGGTGTTTTTCAGTCTATTTTTCCAATTCATGATTTTTCCGGGAAAGCTCAAGTAGAATTTTGCCGGTATGAGCTGGAAGAGCCAAAATATGAAATTGATGAATCTCGTCAAAAAGGGGTGACGTATGCCTCTCCTTTGAAAGTAACGTTTCGTTTAATCGTGTGGGATATCGATGAAGAAACGGGGATTCGTTCGATTCGTGATATCAAAGAACAAGACGTTTATATGGGCGATATGCCGTTGATGACGCCGAATGGAACGTTTGTCATCAATGGAACAGAGCGTGTTGTCGTTTCTCAGATGCATCGTTCTCCTGGTGTGTTTTTTGATCACGATCGTGGTCGTACCCATGCTTCTGGGAAATATTTGTTTGCAGCCCGTATTATTCCTTATAGAGGTTCTTGGCTTGACTTTGAATTTGATGCCAAAGATTTGCTTTATGTACGTATAGATCGCAAGCGTAAGCTTCCTGTTACGACATTGTTGACGGCGCTTGATGGTGTTCATACAGAAGCACGCAGGCTTGCTCAGCCTGACATGCCTTTTTACGAGGCCCAAGGAATGTCTCGCGAAGAGATTCTTTCATATTTTTATGACAGTGCAGTTTATTCTTGGCAAGACGGTCAGTGGAAAACAGATTTTTCAGCCCCTTTGTGGAAGGGAGTTAAGCTAACCCAACCTTTGGTTAATGCAGAAACGGGGCAGGTTGCTGCAGAAACCGGCACAAAATTAACGGCCCGTTTGATTAAAAAACTTGAAGAAGATGGCTTGCGGAAAATTTTGGTTTCTATCGAAGATTTGGTGGGGCGCTACATCGCTGTAGATTTTGTCAATGAGGAAACAGGCGAGATTTTTGCGGAAGCTGGAGATGAAGTTTCTGAAGAGCTTCTTGACCTGCTTCGCTTTCATGGGATTGTTTCAGTTCCTATTTTGAGCATCGATCACATTGTGGTGGGTTCTTATCTCAGGGATACGCTTTTGGCAGATAAAAACACAACGCGTGAAGAAGCTCTGTTGGATATTTACCGTGTTTTGCGTCCGGGTGAGCCCCCCACCTTGGAAAGCGCTGAGGCTCTTTTCAAAAGTTTGTTTTTTGATCCAGAGCGCTATGATTTGTCGTCTGTTGGACGCGTTAAAATGAATGCACGCTTGGGGCTCAAAACCCCTGATACAGTCAATATTTTGCAAAAGCAAGATATTTTAGAAATTGTTAAGATGCTGCTTGGTTTGAAAGACGGGCGGGGTGAGATCGACGATATTGATAGTTTGTCAAACCGAAGGGTTCGCTCTGTGGGTGAGCTCTTGGAAAATCAATACCGTTCCGGGCTTTTGCGGATGGAGCGAACCATTCGTGAGCGGATGGGGGCGGTGGATTTAGAAACGGCCATGCCCAATGATTTGATTAACGCAAAGCCTGCAGCAGCAGTTTTGCGAGAATTTTTTGGGACTTCCCAGCTGTCTCAGTTTATGGATCAGACCAACCCACTTTCTGAAATCAACCATAAGCGTCGTCTTTCGGCCCTTGGTCCTGGTGGTGTGAAAAAAGATAGGGCTGTTTTTGAAGTTCGAGATGTGCACCCTACCCATTATGGGCGCATTTGTCCCGTTGAGACGCCAGAAGGTCCTAACATTGGTTTGATTAATTCCCTTGCGACCTATGCGCGAATTAATCCTTATGGTTTCATTGAAACACCGTATCGACGGGTTGTGGATCAACGTGTAACGGATGAGGTTGTGTATTTATCTGCCATTGAAGAGGGTCGCTACACAATTGCCCAGGCGAATGTTGAATTGGACGAGACAGGGGCGTTTGTTCAGCCTGTTATCAGTTGTCGCCGCGGGGGAGATTATATCCTCGCTTCTTTTGAAGAAATTGATTTTGTCGACGTTTCGCCGAAGCAGATTGTGTCGGTTGCTGCATCTCTTATTCCGTTTGTGGAAAATGATGATGCTAACCGTGCGTTGATGGGGTCTAACATGCAACGTCAGGCGGTGCCCCTTATTTCTGCAGATGCGCCGTTGGTGGGAACAGGCATGGAAGCGGCTGTTGCAAGGGATTCTGGTTCGGTGGTTTTGGCCCTTAGAAGTGGGGTTGTGGACCAGGTGGATGCGTCTCGTATTGTGATTCGGGCTACGGAAGCCTTGTCTCCAGGCATGCCAGTTGTGGATATTTACAATCTGCAAAAATTTAGAAAATCTAATGCCAACACTTGTGTTAATCAAAAGCCAATTGTGTGTGTGGGGGATTTGGTTAAAAACGGTGATATTATTGCGGATGGTTCTGCGACCCAGCGAGGTGAATTAGCCCTGGGGCGCAATGTGCTGGTCGCTTTTATATCTTGGAATGGATATTGTTTTGAAGATTCCATCATTATTTCCGAAGCCTTGGTTAAAGACGATGTTTATACGTCTATCCACATTGAAGAATTTGAAATTTCGGCCCGGGATACAAAGCTTGGGAATGAAGAAATTACCCGAGATATTCCTGGGGTTGGAGAAGAAACCCTTCGGCATTT
This sequence comes from Alphaproteobacteria bacterium, assembly GCA_051650945.1. Taxonomy (GTDB): domain Bacteria; phylum Pseudomonadota; class Alphaproteobacteria; order Holosporales; family JBOFFI01; genus JBOFFI01. The sequence continues at coordinate 1,363 of JBOFRK010000099.1, read as the reverse complement.
AGATGAAGCGGGCATTGCCTACATTGGTGCAGAAGTTAAACCTGGTGATATTTTAGCTGGGAAAGTGACACCTAAAGGGGAAAATCCAATGACCCCTGAGGAAAAGCTTTTGAGGGCTATTTTTGGAGAAAAAGCTTCTGACGTTAGAGATACGTCATTAAGGTTACCTCCGGGGATTTCAGGAACGGTCGTGGATGTTCGAGTTTTTTCAAGGAGAGGGGTCGACAAAGACGAGCGTGCTTTATCTATTGAGCGAGCAGAAATTAGCCGTGTTTCAAAAGACAGGGATGCTGAACGTTCTATCCTTGAGCGCAATTTTTATACGATGTTGGCGCCTCTTTTGATTAATGAAAAGCTCGTTAATAATATTGATGTCCTTAAGGCCAAGCAGATTTTGACAGAAGAGCTATTGAGCAATCTTCCCAAACACCTTTGGAAACAGATTGTAGTTGCCAGTGATGAATGCATGCAGCAAGTTGAAGCGCTTAAAGAGCAACATAATAAAACCCTTGAAGCTCTTCGGAAACGTTTTGAGCAGAAAGTTGAAAAAATTCGCCGGGGCGATGAGCTTCCAACTGGTGTGATGAAAACAGTTAAAATTTTTGTTGCTGTTAAGCGTAAACTTCAGCCAGGGGATAAAATGGCTGGACGACATGGGAACAAAGGTGTTGTCTCGCGTATTGTTCCTGTGGAAGACATGCCTTATTTTGAAGACGGAACGCCTGTTGATATCATCTTAAATCCTTTGGGGCTTCCTTCCCGTATGAATGTGGGGCAAATTTTGGAGACCCATCTAGGGTGGGCTTCCATTGGATTGGGGCGAAAAGTTCGGAAATGTTTGGAATCTATGGCGGCTTCTAACGCGAAAGATACAAGCTCGTTACGTCAGTTTTTGGATGGACTTTACGAGCGTAAAGAGGCGACTGAAGAAGTTGAAGCCATGACGGACGGTGCAATTGTTGAAATGGCGTCTCATATGACCCGTGGCGTTCCGATGGCGACACCTGTTTTTGACGGGGCTCGGGAAACAGACATTGTGCATGAATTGGAGAAAGCCGGGTTAGACGCTTCTGGGCAAGTGGTTTTATACGATGGTCGAACAGGTAAAGCGTTTGATCGAAAAATCACAATTGGCATCATTTATATGATGAAGTTACACCATCTGGTGGATGAAAAAATTCACGCGCGTTCTGTTGGTCCATACAGCTTGGTCACCCAACAACCCTTGGGCGGAAAGGCTCAATTCGGTGGTCAGCGTTTGGGTGAAATGGAAGTTTGGGCCCTTGAAGCTTATGGCGCTGCATATACGTTGCAAGAAATGCTGACGATTAAATCGGATGACGTTTCAGGGCGTACGAAGGTG
>JBOFRK010000098.1:0-5632 GCA_051650945.1 Alphaproteobacteria bacterium | reverse complement strand
CCGCCACCAAGGTATACGGAAGCGAGCCTTGTTAAAAAGCTGGAAGAGTTGGGAATTGGGCGCCCCAGCACCTACGCGCGGATTTTGCAAGTTTTGCAGGATAGATCTTATGTGCGTTTGGAAAAACGCCAGATGGTTCCAGAAGAGCGTGGGCGCATCGTTACAGCCTTCTTGACGCATTTTTTTGAGCGCTATGTTCAGTATGGTTTTACGGCAGATCTGGAAAATCAGCTTGATGCTATTTCTGCGGGGGATACCCCTTGGAAGAAAGTGCTTCAAGAATTTTGGGAAACTTTCTCTCAGACCATTGAGGCATCGTCAACCCTTACCATTCCACAGGTGATTGAAACTGTAGAAAAAGACCTCAAATCCTATTTATTCCCCGCCTCAAGGGAAGGCGCAAGTTCTGATTTTGAAACATGTCCCCAATGTCAGGTAGGGCATCTAGGGCTCCGCTTGGGGAAGATCAACGCTTTTATAGGGTGCTCTGGCTATCCAGACTGTTCTTACACGCGTTCTCTTTCCAACCACGAACTTTCAGCTGAGATCCAAGGAGAAGATGGTGTTATGAAAACGTCACAGACGCTTTTCCCTCGCGCGTTGGGTCAAGACCCTGAAACGAGCCTGGAGATTTCGGTTCGGATGGGTCCTTATGGTCCCTACCTTCAGTGGGGCGAAGGCCCCAAGCCCAAGCGTGTTTCGCTTCCCAAAGATATGACTGCAGAACACGTCACCTTAGAGCAAGCTCTGCGCCTAGGGGCGCTGCCTAAAGCTTTGGGGGTTCACCCTGGAACCCAGGAAGAACTCATTTTAGGCTTAGGACGCTTTGGCCCTTATGTTAAATATCAAGGCGCCTATTTCTCCCTCAAAAAAAATCAAGATCATCTCAAATTTTCTTTGGAAAACGCTGTTCAGCTGGTTGAAGAGGGATTGCTGAAGAAAAAAAGTGGACCTTCTAGGACTTTTGGAAAGAAGAAATAAAACCGCTGTTAACAAGAAATTTTGTGAAAAATTTGAGCCCAGGGGTTCCCTTTTGCTTGGGTCAGGCATGTGCCGAAATAGAGCTTAACGCGTTAAGTAATTTTTTGGAAACCTTCGATATTTCGTAGGTTTCCTCTAATTTTCTATAGGCTTTTTCAACGAAAGCTGCGGCTTTTTCTGGGTTATCCATATAATCCGCTAATTTATCTGCAAAATCTTCTGAGGATCCAGGCTCAGCCAAAAGCGCGTCAGTTTCGTGGCACAAAATTTCTGCAGGTCCTGAAACGTTTGAGGCCACAATTGGCTTGCTGAATGCCATGGCCTCTAATAACGCGATTCCAAAAGATTCTCCATGGGAAGGAAGGCAAAATATATCTATCTTTTGAAAAAAAGCGTCTTTATCCGTCACCCAACCCACAAATGTAACAGCCTCTTCCAAACCAAGGCCTTTAACCTGAAGTTTTAAAGCCTGCTCCAACTCACCAGATCCACCTAATAAGAGCTGGACGGCGTAACCTCGCGCCTTCAACAATCTGATGCTTTGGAGGAGGTCTGAAAAGCCTTTGTATTTGCAAAATCTTCCATAACTTCCGATGACGAAGGTTTTTTTGTCAGAAAAATGAAAAGGCTTATAAGGCTTTTTAAGGCAAATCATGTTGGGGACAAAAAAAATATTGCGTCCATCACAGCCATGGCTTTGCATGTATTGTTTAAGGTGTTCTGTGATTGCAATCAGGTAATCTGCTTTTTTAAGATAGCCCTCTTTGTAAAGGTGCGTCACCCCGACAAGCTTAACACCTTTAAGTTTTGCAGAGGCTGAAAACTTAATGGCTCTTCCTCCGTGGGCGATGACAAAATCTGGTTGATAACGCTTCATCAAAATGTAGAGGTGCAGTTTTGAAATGAGACACCAGGGGACAAGATTCACAAGCTTTAGAGAATTTTTTTGAAATTTGTTAATGGAGGCCCGTGAACTGGAGATGTTAATCACCTCAACCCCTTCTTGGGTGAGTGCATCGCTATAATCTAAATAGGCTTGCTCTGTGCCTCCCAGCCCACGGCACAGCATGATGTTAAAAACCCGCATGAAGAAAAATCCTTAATTTCAAAATGCAATGTCTAAATCTATCACGAAAGAAAAGAGAAACATAGGAATCAAATCTTAAAAATCTTGGCATTCCCGTTATTTTTTGTGGGTTTTAGAAAAATTGCAAATCGATCTTTTAAAGGCTTTCCAGGCATCGCTGGCTTTCGTTCCTCTTGTTTCAACGTCCATTTGTATTTCCGCTTGCTGGGACCAAAATGGGAACTGGTATAATACGCCGTTGTGTTCCAATCAGATCCATAGCCGCGTTCTAAATAAGCCTCCGCATCCGAAGGACTCCACACATGCAATTCCCCAAAGGGATAGCGTTTTAGGGTTTCAATTTGAGAAACATGATACCAAAAAGTTTTTGACCACTCTTTTTGGGCTCTTTCGGTTGCATAGACCAAGCGATCTGCTTTACGCTGAAAAAGAAAAATATCTATAAAAATTTTAAACGTCTTCGTCGTTTTATCTGGTTGAAGAAGCTCAATAGTCTTGCGAGATACGATCTTATACCCTACCACTTCATTGGGAACAAGATCATATCCCAAACGATCTAGCTGAGGCTTTAGTGCCAGCAGCTTATCCTCATTTTCTGCCAGAATCCCTAAATCTAAGTCATCGTCCCAGGGAATAAGTCCCCCCCCCATGCGGACGGCCCCTAGCAGCGTCCCACCCTCCAGCCAATAGACAACCCCTTCTTTTTCAAAAAGCTCACTCACATCCTTCAGGATTTGATAAAGCCCTTCTACCAAAGGTGGCGCTACATAAAGATTTTGCTTGATAGCATGGGCTTCAACCGGGGGATAGCTGTCTAGATTAAGGGGAGATTTACGATCCAGGCGAACCCATATAACACCTGCGACAATGATACAAACCAACCCACTGCCCACAAGAAAACGACGCACAATAGCCTTTTTCATCAACATAATTTTACGGCCTCTCAAGCAAAATTATTGTCTCATAACTAAAAGAAACTATATTTTTGCTCAGTAACAGTAAAGTATTTTTTCCAAATGCCACCTTGTGACACTTTAAAAACAAACTCTTTCGGGTAATAAGGGATAGCTTTTTAAAAATTACCTCGGCCGTCGAATACAGCCTATTTCAAATAGAATGGAGGCATTGTTAATGTTCTTAAAAGGCTATATCCCTCGAAGAAAGAAAGCTGTTGCTCAGGCGTTCAAGATAAAAAACGCTCAAGCATCTTTCTTTGTTTTAAAACAATTCGCTAGCGACAGGTAGATGCTTTCTTTTTGGGAGATGGAACGCATCCCTTTGGGCAAGGCCTTGGCTTTTTCCGCCTCTTTGTGACATTTTTTTTCTGTTGGCACGGTTTTACAGGCTTCACATAGGCAATAGCCTCTGGCGGCTTAGATTCACAAGTTTCTGTTTTGATTTGAGGCTTCGGGCAAGCTTTAGGAGGTTCATAACAACCTACAAGACGGTTTTCCCACCCCGGTTGAGCTTCATGGTAACAGTCGACACCACCCAAAGTCTCATAGCAATAGGTTGCGTTCGCCGTTGATGGACAAGGCGTCGGCCCAACCCAACCTGAAACCATAAGCTCATTGGCTCGCTCAGGGGTGTTAGTATACTTGCATCCAGAAATCAGGAAAACAAGAATAAGGCTTAAAAAGGTATAGGCGGTCACGGTTTTCATGGTCGTCCTTTTCGGTGTTACGCCGTCAGCAATGCAAAACGCCTGCCAAAAAAGCCTGGTGAAAATTTTCTTTTCAAAATATTCAGGAAGCGCAGAATCTATAAATAAGACCAGCGCTACGTTAAAATAGTTTTATTTTTTAAGTTGCGTTTCGAACGAGTTTCGGCATAGAATCGGCTCTAGATTTTGAAGAAAAATGGAAATTTAAATATTTTCCCAATTTTTCTTTGATGTCTGAAGCCCCAAAAAAGGAGGGGTGGCCGAGCGGTCAATGGCAGCAGACTGTAAATCTGCCGACGAATGTCTACGTAGGTTCGAATCCTACTCCCTCCACCATTTTTGACGGGCTCTTTCGCTCTCGTCGCGCGGGTGTAGCTCAATGGTAGAGCCCCAGCCTTCCAAGCTGGCCACGTGGGTTCGATTCCCATCACCCGCTCCATCTTCCTTTCATAAATTCCCCTCTTCCCTTCCATGGATGAAATGGTTAAAATGCTGGAGATATAATTTTCCGGAGAAAGGATTGAGATGATCATGAAAGAACTAACTGACGAAACATTCCAAGAAACGATTTCAAGCTCTGAGCTGCCTGTTTTGGTAGATTTTTGGGCACCATGGTGCGGCCCCTGCAAGCTGTTGGCTCCCGTTCTTGACGAAATTACCCAAGAGATGGCAGGGAAATTAGTGGTTGCGAAGCTTCAGATTGATGAAAATCCTGTAACGCCTTCTCAGTTTGGGGTTCGGAGCATTCCAACCCTTATTCTTTTTGCAAAAGGGAAAGCTGTTGAAAGCAAAATGGGGCTTCAGCCTAAGGAAGCCCTAATCAAATGGATCCAATCTTGTCTTTAGATTTCAGGTGGCTGGATAGCTTTTTTTTCTGTGAAAAGAAATTTGGAGGACTTCAAAGGCCCTAGACAGTTGCTTGGGCATTTAGAGCTCTTAGCTGGGCATTATCTTGCGACATATTACCCCTTCAATCCAGAAAGTGTACGTGATCGCTTTGAATTTCACGGGATACGCCAAAGGCAAGCTGTCGTTGAAGCCCTCGACTACACAGCAAAACGGTTCAAAAAGCCTTCTTTTGAGCATGACCCCGGACGTTTTGAGGCGACTCAGTTTTTAGTGCAGTATGTTTCAGCCCTTCGCCAAGAAGCAGAAGCTTGTGTGGCATCTGGCTTTAAAAGCTTGGCCCAGGCTCTCAAATAGACCTCTTTCGAAACCACTTTTAGGGAACTGAGGGGCAGAAACTAACGGAGCGCAAGACCTTCAGTCGTACTTAGGGTACATGAGGATCTGAGCACGAGATATAACCCTTGGCGACGCACCCATCAGTCCATAAAAGGAATTCGACAAGAGGTCTAATGAATGAGAGCTCCCCAGAGAGGAGCCCTCCTTTAATGTTAAGTTTAGAATTGATAAGCTAACCGCAGGCGGAATTTGTTGTCCGATAGCTTAAGTTTGCTGTTCCAGTTGTCGGCAGCAGTGATTGGAACGCTTGCAGCTCTAACAAGCTGCTGACTTCCTTTTTTCTGATAGGTGGCATAGGTATATTCCAAACCAGCAATCAAATTACGGTTCAGTTTCATGTCAATCCCGGCACCCACCAAAAAGCCGTTCAAGCGCTTGTTGAGAAATTTTTGGGTGAGGGTAGCTGGCAATGCAATAGTTGCATTATCTGCGTACACAACTTGGGTTGCCTCAACCTTGGTGTTGGCCCAACCCAGTTTAATGTAAGGCATGGTTTGATTAAAGATAAGCCCCATGCGTGCGGCCAATTCCAAGCCATCCTTTCGTTTGGCTTCTGTACTAATAAGCGTACCAGGAGGAACAACTACCGTGGGATTAACAGTTGCATTATATTTTCCTTTGCTGCCATCCAAGAAATAGCCAAATTCAAGTCCCAG
>JBOFRK010000097.1:0-3425 GCA_051650945.1 Alphaproteobacteria bacterium | reverse complement strand
AAGCTTGCCCAAGAGCGAGGGCCTTGTCCAGATGCCCAAGCTTGTGGTGTGATGGAGCGGTTCTCTAACAAATTGGCTATTGCGCCCACAGCCTCTATTTCCATTATTTGTGGGGGGGCTTCACCTGGTATTGAGCCTTATGTCAGCAATGCGTATACCCACAAAACCCTCAGCGGCTCGTTTCCCGTTCGCAACAAATATTTAAAACAATTGCTTCAGGAAAAGAACCTAGACACGCCAGAAATTTGGACCTCCATTGTCCAACACGAAGGTTCAGTTCAACATCTGGAAGGCCTAACAGACCTTGAAAAGGATGTTTTCAAAACTGCTTTTGAGCTTGATCAACGGTGGCTGATCGACCATGCTGCAGATCGCCAGCCGTTTATCTGCCAAGCCCAATCGTTGAATATTTTCTTGTTGAGCGATGTGCATAAGCGGGACTTACACCAAATTCACATGCGAGCTTGGAAAAAAGGCGTGAAAAGCCTCTATTATAACCGATCCCGTTCCATTCAGCGGGCCGAAAATACCTATTCAGCCCAAAAACCGCTCCAGGTTGTTTTCCAAAAAGAAAATGCTCAGCCTGTGCTTCCTTTGAATTACGAAGAGTGCCTATCCTGCCAATAGTGAAGTGGACGGGCCGCTAGCAAATATAGTTACACAAGAAAGGTTTTTCCATGGCTGAAATTGAAACAGTTTCTCCTCTTTTCACCCGCAACCCCATTTATAAGCCTTTCCGCTATCCCTGGGCCTATGAAGCTTGGCTCACCCAACAGCGCATCCACTGGCTCCCCGATGAGGTGCCCCTTTCGGATGACGTGAAAGATTGGAATTTTAGGTTGGCCCCTTCAGAAAAAAATCTGCTCACCCAGATTTTTCGTTTCTTCACCCAGTCTGATATCGAAGTTAACAACTGTTACATGCAGTATTACAGCCGCATTTTTCAGCCTACTGAAATAAAAATGATGCTGGCTGCTTTTTCTAATATGGAAACCATCCACACCCAGGCTTATGCCCATTTGCTGGACACGGTGGGGATGCCAGAGGCAGAATATCAAGCTTTCCTCAATTATAAAGAGATGAAAGACAAGTGGGACTATATGCAAACCTTTGGGGGAGATTCCCTTCAGGATATTGCAACGGCTTTGGCCCTTTTTGGGGCTTTTACGGAAGGACTGCAGCTATTTGCATCCTTTGCAATGCTAATGAATTTTCCACGGTTCAACAAAATGAAGGGGATGGGGCAGATTGTTTCCTGGTCGATCCGGGATGAGACCCTCCACACCCACGCGATCATCCGTTTATTTCGCACGTTGATTGAGGAGCATCCGTCCATTTGGACGCCCGGGCTCAAACAAAAGATTTCTATGGTATGTGAAACGGTGGTGCACCATGAAGATGCTTTTATCGATTTAGCATTTGAAATGGGGCCCATTGAAGGCCTGACGGCTGAAGAAACCAAGCGCTATATCCGTTATATCGCAGATCGGCGGCTTCATCAGCTGGGGCTTGACCCTATTTATCAGCTTGAGACAAATCCGCTTCCTTGGATGGATGACATGATCAATGCCATGGAGCACACAAACTTTTTTGAAAACCGTGCCACGGAATATTCAAAAGCCTCCACCCAAGGGACTTGGGATGAGGCTTTTGAGGATGAGGTTGCTTAAATTTGGGGGGAAGGAGAGGGAGGCAGGCTCCCTTCCTCTTTTTTCTCTATCAGATCTTTTGATGTTTAATTTTAAGACGCTTGGAGGGTGCTCCGTCTTGCGTTATGTTGAATGTTATATTGGTTTTCAAAGAAAGGTTTTTAACGGAAGGGGGTAAATCTAGCAAAAAATCAACAGGAACTTGGCTTGGAGTTTTTAACATAAAAATATCTAACGCTTTCATGCCACTGATGTTTCTTTTCAAAGATGGAGTTGAAAGAAGCTTTAAAGGGGTTGTCTCCAAAGGCATGGATTGGAAGCTCGAGTTAATTTTTAGCTGCTCTAACTTGCCTGCTAGGGTTAGATTTGAAAAAATTTTTTGAATATCATCCTGTTTTTTCCCCTTAGCTTCTCCCTCAAAAGCAAAATAAGTTACAGAAAAAGGTTTTTTTTCAATAAGTTGTCGCAGGGCGGATATCATCTTTCCAGGCAGCTCGATGCTAAATTGAAAAGCTTCGCTCTGTTTCGAAAATTTTAGAAATGCTTTGAGTTCTGCTTTAATTGTTTTCATGTTTTGGTGGGCTAAATTGTTTTTCCAGGTAGGGACGATTAGGTTTTTATCAATGAGTTCCCTAAAATTTTTGCATACAAGCCTAAGGTTTTTTAATAACTCCAAGTGCTTTTCCCCCGGAATTTGAAAAATGCTTAACCATATTTCATTAGGCACATACGGAATCTTCTGCGGCATGTTGAGAGGAGATTCTATTGAATCGAGAGAAAGAATTTCATCTGTTGTTAGAAGCAGCTGACTGGAGCTACATCTGGCGCCATTGGTCTTATTTGGAATATAGAGAGAATCATGAGGGAGAACTTCATTTGTTGTTAAAGGCTTCATAGCTTCCAATTGATGGATATTAAAGCCAACGAACACCAATCCAGCACCTAAAAAATGCCTTATAGAATAATTTTTAAACATATTGAATCCATTTTTTAATAATAATTAAAAAATGATGTCAAAAATGTATACTTTTGTCTATTTTTTTTATTTTAGGCAATTTTCTGTTTTTTTAAGCTCAAAAAAAAGAAAAATTACTCCACGAAATCTTGTTGGATTTGGGCTGTCGTTCTCACGCCTATATCGTCATAGTGCTGTTCAAGCCAATCTTTTCCGGTCTTTCTGCCTTCGTTGTAGAGATGCTCCAAAAAGCTCCAGTCGGTGTTTAAAGCGCTTGAGATTTCGAGCTCTGAAAAGGTCTCTGCATTGCGGATGAGGTGGATGTTAAGGCGTTTGATCTTTTTTGGATCCAGCAACCCATCATCCATGAGTTTTGAGATGAAGTTGATCGAACGCATCTCCCGCATCAAACAAGCATTATAGGTAATTTCTTTGTGACGGTCGATGATTTCCCGGGCGGTTTTGGGCAGCCCTTCCCGATGCATGGCTGTAAGCTGAATCACCATTACGTCTGGCGTGTCGCATTCATAGATTAGGGGGTAAATGGCGGGGTTTCCTACGAATCCACCATCCCAATAGTGCTCACCGTTGATCTCAACTGCTTGGAAAAGGAAGGGCAGACATGCGGAGGCTAGCAGCACTTCAACCCGAAGGTCTTCCAGGCGAAAAATCTTTAATTTCCCTGTATTAACATGGGTTGCACACAAAAAGAGCTTAATATCTTTAAAATGCGAAAGCCGCTCAAATTCAAAAAAACTTTTTGCAAAAGTTTCCAGGGGGTTGATATTGAAAGGATTCATCTGATAGGGAGAAAACATCCC
>JBOFRK010000096.1:0-12122 GCA_051650945.1 Alphaproteobacteria bacterium | reverse complement strand
AGGAGCATCTATTTCTTGGGGAAAGTCCACCCTGTTGCTGAAAACATCTAAAGGCTTTTCAGGGATTTCTAAAGACTCTTCTTTTGGCTTGTGGGCTTCGGTTTTGGCTGAAAAAGGGGGGGATAAACAGCGGGAAGCTTATGGCCACTCTGCTGTTTTTTTTGAAGATTTGGAAGACCCTCGCCTTATTGGAAAAACAGCAGGGGATAAGGCCGTACGGCGTCTAAATCCTCGAAAATTTGAAACAGGCCAAGTTCCGGTGGTTTATGATGCGTTGATCAGCCGGTCCCTTTTGGGATATTTGCTGGGGGCGATTAAGGGGAGCGAAATAGCCCGAAAAACCAGCTTTCTTCAAGATGCTTTGGGGACTCAGATCTTCTCCCCTGATGTCACCATTGTGGACGACCCTCTTTTGAAGCGTGGATTTGGTTCCCGGGCTTTTGATGGAGAGGGGCTCCCTGTTCAACGTCTGAACGTGGTAGAAGAAGGTGTCTTAACCTCTTGGCTTTTGAATTTACATGCGGCGCGAAAGCTTAATTTGGCTCCCACAGGTCATGCCTCTTTAGGGCTTGGGGCGTCTCCCGGCATAGCGTGTAGTAATTTTTACATGTTGCCTGGAAAAGATGATTTGCAGAGCCTTCTCTCTCCCATCGAGCGGGGTTTTTATGTGACAGGTTTGATGGGGATGGGGGTCAACAGCTTGACAGGGGACTATAGCATGGGGGCTCATGGGTTCCTAATTGAAAAAGGACAGCTTACGGTTCCGGTGCACGAAGTGACCATTGCAAGCACGTTGCCCGAAATGTTTCGCAGCATCACGCCGGCTAGCGACCTGGTGCTGCGGGGAAATGTGGCGGCACCCACCTTGCGGGTTGATCGAATGACGGTGGCGGGAGCGGGCTAAGCCATGGCTTTTCTGCTACAAAAACCTTCCTTGCTTCAGGTTGCCTCAGGCCCCCTTAAGCACACAGGGTTTGAGTGCCTTGAGATAGAGGTTCAAGAGCAGCTATCAGAGCCTTTCACCATCGTGTTAAAAGGCCAGCTTCTGGGAAAAGGGCTCCATTTTAAAGAGCTTATAGGCAAGCCCATGGGGTTTGTGTTGGCCTTGGGCCGTGAAAAGCGCTTTTTTCATGGATGTTTAGATTCCATTGAACAGCTGCAAGTGCCCCTTTTCCCCAAAACAGAGCCTGTTTTTTACCGTCTTGTTCTTTTCCCCTTGTTTGCTTTGCTGCGTCACACGCAAGATTGTCGTATTTTTCAAGAGCAGTCTCCTTTAGACATCATCAAAACCATCTTGAGGGAAAACAATGTGCTGTTTAAGGACCGCACCACCCAGTGCGGGAAGCAGCAGCGACCGTTTTGTGTTCAATACAATGAGAGCCATTTTCACTTTGTGTCGCGGCTTATGGAAGAATATGGCATCTCATACTACTTCACCATGACAGATTCCGAGCACTGTCTCGTGTTAACCGATGACGTGGATGGGTATCAGACTCTGAAGCCTTCAAGCTATGCCTATGAGCCCATGCGGGGAGAAGAGCCTCTGTTAAACCGGATTATAGCTTTGAACCAAAGCCAGCGGGTTGTTCCCCAAGGGGTTGGGCTTGGAGATTTTTGCTTTGAGACACCCGATAAGACGCTTTATGCTAACCGGAAGGGAACCCATCACGCGGTTCCTGGACAGGTTTACCATTATCCCGGAAAATATAGCACCTTCAACGAAGGTGAAGCGCTGGTGAAATTGCGCCTTCAAGCCGAAGAATTTATGGAAACCCTGTTGAAGGGGGAAACGTCGATCTCGGGTATGTTCGCTGGGGCAAAATTTCAGGTGAAACATCACCCAGATGATGGGCTGAATAAAGGATACGTTGCGCTTAGGGTGGTGCATCGGCTGACGTTACATGGGCAAGAAAAGGGAGCGCCCTATTTCCATGCTTATACCAACGAGGTGACGGTTTTTCCAGATCACACCCCCCACCGCCCGCTTCAAGCAACGCCAAAGCCTCGGATTTATGGAACCCAGACAGCAGTGGTGACAGGGAAAGCAGGGGAAGAAATTTGGACGGAAGCCTATGGGCGAATCAAGGTTAAATTTCACTGGGACATTCGCAGCAAAGCGGATGAGACAAGCTCGTGTTGGGTTCGGGTTTCCTATCCCTTGGCCAGCCAGGGGTGGGGGTTTCTCAGCACGCCCCGGGTGGGCCAAGAAGTTGTCATTTCATATTTAGACGGAGACCCTGACCAGCCGCTGGTGGTGGGGTGCGTTTATAACGGAACCCACAAACCGCCCTACCTGCCGAATGAGCCCACGAAAAGTACCTTCAAAAGCAATTCCTCAAAGGGGGGGGAGGGGTTTAATGAGCTGCGTTTTGAGGACAAAAAAGATGCGGAAGAGGTTTACCTCCATGCCCAAAAGCATGCAGTCTTTGTGATTGAAGATTCTGAAACGACAGATATTCAAACAGGCAGCTCCACCACGACCATTCACCGGGGAGATCGGGCCGTTGTGCTAAAAGGAGACGATAAGCCAACCCAAGGTAAAGGAGACGACAGCCTGACGTTGGTGAAGGGAAGCCGGAGCGTGGAGCTTCAAGCAAAGGGGAGCCAAAAAGGGAATCTGTCCACCACCTTGCACCGGGGGGATGTCGCTTTGCTAATCAAGCATGGCGATCAAACCACGACGTTGGAAGGTGGAAATCATGAGCTCACCCTCAAAAAAGGCAATCGAACCGTGCGGGTGCATGGGGACGACCATGTGACGGTCACAAGTGGCAATGTGTCCATCGATGTGAAGGGGGGCGATATCTCGGTCCACACATCAGGGCATGAAACCCACAAGGTGGGGCGCAACATGAAGCTTTCCATTGGAGGCAACCTGGACATTCAAGTCACAGGTAAGATTCAGATGGATGCCAAGATGGGGATCAAGCTGGCAGGGAATGCAGGAGGTATCAACGTCAGTGGCCTTACCGTGGGTATCCAAGGCACCACCACCGTTAACATTAACGCAAAAGCCTTGGTTGGGATTAAAGGCGCTTTTGTGAACATCAACTAACGGGAGCTGTGAAGTTTACCAACGGCTACGCAATGATGTCAGGAAGCGCGCTTCTCTTAATTTTTTCAATCTGATTAACGACATCTACCCTAAAACGCTTTAAGCGTTGCACAGCAAATTGATCATAAAGTGGAAAGGAGGTTAGGGTATCAATTTGACCCCCAAGAACACGCTCTTGGACAACCAAACGGTTCAAACAAACTTCAAAAGTTTCATTTATTTCCATCGAAAATTAAACCGTTTAGACCCAATAAACATCCTCATGACGTTATAAAAAATTATAAAAAAAGTAAAGAAATTATTCCAGCGCTATGCTTTTTTTCGTTCTTTTTCAAGGAATTTTTTGTTGGTATACATATTTTTTTAATTTTTATAGAATTTTAGTTGATTTTCAAGGCAAGGCATGGTTTTATCTCTTCCAGATAAGAAATATTAAAGGGTTTTGAGCAGATTTTTTCCTTAATCCTTTCTCTCAAAATAAATAAAAAAAAAAGGAGGATTTTCTCATGAAAAAGCTTGTAGGCATTGCCGCCTGTTTATCTGTTTCCATCGTGTCTTTTGCTTGGGCCACGAACAAGGGTGCGTCATCTAAAGCAACCTCTCGCAATTTTGCGGTCCCGAAGGTTGAAGCCCCGAAGGAAAAAGAGAAAGAGAAAAAATTACGTCTAGAAATTTCTGGAAAATCTTCTTTTAATGTTATCTCGGGGGAGCAAAGCCAAAGAACAGTTCAAACATTTAAAACGGCAGCCGCCGCCCCTGATGATGCAAAATCTAAAGCTGATAGCGCCATGTTTTCTCTGGATAGCTCCAAAATCAATTTTAAAGTCTTTGGAAAATCAGATTTTGGGCTAGATTATTCTTTGCATTTCAGCCTCACAGGAGACACCAACGCGACAAACTCTGTGCGAGAGACCTACCTCAAATTTGAAGGAAATTGGGGGAGTGTAATCCTGGGGGATACTGCGGGTGTTGAGGACATCATGGCTGTGGGTGGTTTTGATACCCAGGTTGGTTCCGGTGGCTTTGACGGCAGTTTTGAAAATATCCTTGCGGTGACAACCGGTGTTAAAACCACAGTTGACCTTCCAGGGGATACAGGAGATGCAACCAAAATTGCCTACGTAACGCCACGTTTAGAAGGTGTTCAATTGGGGATCAGTTTTGCGCCTGATACGAAACACGATGGTTCTGCGAAATTGAATACGGCTTCTCATCCTAACGCGGATGCGCCAGTGCCCTTCGATCGTAACAGCATCTCCGCTGGTTTGAATTATATGAGAGAATTACAAAACGGTCTTAAGCTTTCCTTCTCTTTAACAGGGATTGCTGGAACCACAAGGCCTGAGAGAAAAGCAGCTGCGGGTCAATTCCTAGACCGAGAAAATACCCGTGCGTGGGCTGTGGGTGGCGTTGTGGAGTATAAAAATTTCAGCTTTGGGGCAGAATATATGCGAGGAGGGAAGTCGAATCAGCTGAAGACGGATGTTGCCAATGTGGACCCTTATCCAGCCCCGTCTCCTTTGTCTGCACCTCTGAATTACGTCGCAAGCAAGGCCCGTGCGGCGGACATGTTTAACCTGGGGGTAAGCTATGCCTTTACACCTGACACAAAGGTGAGCCTTGGATATTACCACAGTGAGCGCAAAACAGGGTTTGAGAATCATAAAGCCAAAGGAGACGTTTTTTCCGGAGGAGTTGAGCATAAAGTAGCAGAAGGCTTAGTGGTGTATGGTGAATATGCAAACCACAACCTCAAAAACCCAAGTGCCCTTTACGAAGCACGTATGCTTTCTAACGCACTGGGCGGACCGGTCAAAGGGGTGAAAAATCAGAGGGCGAATACGGTTATTTTGGGAACTAGGATCCAATTTTAGTATTTCTGCTGGAATCTTTTGTTAAAAAATTGATTTTCCTTTTTCTGAGGATTTTGCCTCGTGTCTTTTGTTTATCTTGTATGCCCAGGCAGGTGGTGCTTTGCCTGGGCAGCAGAGCAGAGGCTTTGTTCTGGGTTTTATTTCATCTGAGTTTATCCACAAATTTAGGCTTGACCTTTGATGGGGAATAGCATTTAGTGTGGGAAAGGACCTTTTCTTACGCAACACGTCAGAGTTCCCATGTCTTTATACATCAAAAAAATGCCTTTTTCGCCTTTCTCCATCCGCGTTTTGAAAGGTAATCATTTTAGGCAGACGTTTTTAGATCTTTTCACGTTTTCTACCCTGCCCCTCAAAAAATATTTATTTTTCTTTGTATCTTTTTTTCTGTCCATCACGCTCTTGTATGTCTCAAAAACCTCATCACCTCTTTTAGAGCCGGTTCGCCATCTCTTTTTGGAAGCGAATGGGCGGTTTCGTTTATCGTTTCATGGAGCAGCCGATCGTTTTATGGAGCTCAAACAATTCATGTTAAATGGGCAGCAGCTTCTTGAAAAACAGCGCCGGCTAGAGATAGAAAATAGTGAATTGCGGCAAAAATTGGTTTCACTGGCCCATATCCAACAAGAAAATGAAGGGCTTCGGAGAACCCTCACGGTGCTGCCAGATCTTCCCCAAGAAATGCTTACAGTTCCTGTGCTCAGCAGTCCCCTGAAAGGCTGGAATCACTTTTTTTTGATCGCGGGTGGATCTTCTTCGGGTATTCGAAAAGGTCAACCGGTTTTTTCTTCCTATGGCATTGTTGGCCAGGTTCATGAAGTCAGCGAGCATGCGGCTCGGGTGATGCCATTAACGCACCGGGATTCTCGGATTCCCGTCAAGGGGCTTTCCAGCCAGATTGAGGCTATTTTGGCGGGAAATGGTTCTGCCCATCCTTTCCTCATCTATCTCCAAGAAAATCGTCCGCTGGACGTTTCTGAAATTTTGGTTACCTCGCGCCACGGGGGAAAGTTTCCGCCGGGGCATCGTGTAGGGCATTTGGCCTACACGCCAGAAGGGGGGCTTTCCATTCACACTTACATTCCTTGGCATCGCCTGGAGTTTGTTCAAGTTGGGACAGGGCCTTTGGGCCAAGGGTTTGCAAACGCTCAAGCCCCAGCTGATTAGCTAAAACCCATGGTTGTTCTCCCGTTTTCTGCAAGATTGCTAAGAACTTTACTGGGATTTATCCCCTTTTTTTCCCTATTGGGTGCTGCTTTAATTGATGAATTTGTATTGGATAGCTTCCCCCTTTTGTTCGCCCACAGCGCGCTGTTTTACTGGACGATTTATCGACCAGATTTACTCCCTTTTTCGGGGCTTTTCATGGTGAGCCTGGTCATTGATGGTTTATCAGGTGTTGATTTTGGAAAAACATTTCTGACTTTTTTGTTAACGTTTTTAATGACGTTATCCCAGCGTCGCTCCCTTTTTCAGGCATCGTTTAGTGTTGTTTGGGTTGCATTCGGCTTTTATATGCTGTTTTTCACGTTCGCCTGTTACCTGTTAGATTGGGTGTTATTGGGTCAATTTCAACCTCAAAAACAGCTATTCTACACCTATCTAGGAACCCTTGTTTCTTACCCTATTGTTTTTTACACCCTATTAAAAACCAAGCGATTGTTAGAGCAAGCTTAATGTCTTACGTTATTCTCGAACACTCCCAACAGATGACCCGCAGAACGTTTCTGTTGGGCGCTGGGAAAACTGTTTTAATGTTGGGACTAGTGGGGCGCATCTATCAATTACAAATTTTGGAAAGCCACCGCTATCAAACCCTTTCAGACGAAAACCGCATTGCTTTCCGGTTGATCCCTGCGCCGCGGGGCCGCATCTTAGATCGCTGGGGAAAGGCCCTTGTGAGCAATGAAAATAGCTTTCAGGTGGTGCTGTTAGCAGAAAAAGCGCCTGACCTTGAAGAGGCCATCCGAAGTCTGCAAACCTTTATCGATTTATCTGAAACCGATACAGAGCAGCTGCTCCAAAATTTAAGCCAAAAATCTTCCAGCTTGGTACCCCTTTTAATCAAAGACCAATTGAGCTGGGAAGAGGTTTCTGCTATTGAAACAAACCGAGAAGTCCTCCCTGGCGTTGTTGTAGAAGTGGGCCAACAGCGGCGCTATCTCTATGACGACGCGATAGCTCACCTCATTGGATATGTGGGATATCCTTCAAAGCAGGAAGCGGCTCAATATAAATCTTCAAAAATTCCTGGTTTCTACCTGGGCAAGGCGGGGGTTGAGAAAGTATGTAATGATGCCCTTCAAGGGCTTGAGGGGTCCCGCTCTGTTGAGATTAATGCTCGCCGTCAGGTGGTGCGGGACCTTGGTTACCAGGCTCCCAAAATCGGGAGAGATCTCTCGCTTTCCCTAGACCATCGGCTTCAACTCTATGCAGCCCAAAGGCTTCAAGAGTTTCCAAGCGCTGCGACAGCAGTCCTCAATGCGAAAACCGGAGAGATTTTAGCCTTTGTCTCCAGCCCTTCCTTCAATCCAAATTTATTTGTTCGGGGTATCAGCAAAACTGTTTGGAAGGACGTCACCGAAAACCCCTATAATCCCCTGTTAAACAAGGTGATGTCGGGGCTTTACGCGCCGGGCTCAACCTTAAAAATGCTGGTGGCTTTGGCGGCCCTTTCAGAAGAAGCAATCTTGCCTACCCAACGCATCTCTTGCACGGGTTATAGCACCGTCCATAACCATCGTTTTCATTGTTGGGCCCACAAAACAGGGGGGCACGGGCCTGTCAATGTATACGAAGCGCTGATGTGCTCTTGTGACGTTTTTTTCTATGAAACAGGGCGTCGCTTGGGGATTGAGCGTCTGTTGCCCTTTTTGCAGGCATTTGGCTTGGGGCAACGGTTTTTTGAGGATTTTCCTGGAGAAAAAGCAGGGCTTCTTCCGTCTCCTGCTTGGAAGCGGGAGCATCGAAAGGCGCGCTGGACTGTTAGCGACACCCTGTTAACGAGCATTGGCCAGGGAATGATCCTTTCCACCCCTCTTCAGTTGGCGGTGATGGCCGCCAGATTAGCAACAGGGACGATGGTTTCTCCATCTTACTTGCTGACAAGGGAGCAGCCTTCCAAAATTTTCCCCGACATCCCCCTCAAGATTCTCCCTGAGCATATGGAACTCGTGCGCAACGGCATGATAGGGGCAGTCAATGACCCCCGGGGGACGGCGTATAACTGGCGAATTCCTTATGCTCATGCTGAGATGGCGGGCAAAACGGGCACCAGCCAGGTGCGCCGGATCAGCCTTGAAGACCGCAAAGCAGGGCGCACCAAAACCACGCATCTGCCCTGGCATGAGCGAGAGCATGCGCTTTTTTGTGGCTATGCACCCCTTCATGACCCCCGTTACAGCATTGCGGTTCTGATTGAACATGGTGGATCTGGCGGCTCTGTCGCAACCCCTGTTGCGCGGGATATCTTATGGATGGCTCAGAAATTAGAGAAAGAAAAGGCGCTAGATCTGTAGCTTGGGTTTATGCGATAAGCAGCCCCATCAAGAAAGGCGCTTTAAAATTGCCATGAAAAACCCGTCTGTTTGGTGCTCAAGAGGTGTCAGTCGAAGGCAGTCTTCAACCCAAACAGGAGGTGTTTGGTCCGGAAGTTGCTTACGCCAGCGTGTTTCCATGGGAATTTTTATAAATTCTGGGTTATTGTTTAAAAAGCGTTCAATCTGGCGTTCGTTCTCTTCAGAAAAAAGCGAGCAGGTGGCATAGAGCAGCTCCCCCTCAGGTTTCACAAGCTGGGAGGCATTTTTAAGGATTTGCTGCTGAACCTCAAACAAACGTTTCAGGTCCCCAAGACACAGCCGCCATTTTTTCTCAGGCTGGCGCCTCCAGGTCCCCACACCGCTGCAAGGGGCATCCACCAGAACCCGATCCATTTTTCCTACGTTTGCTTGGATCCATGGATCAGCCGAAAGAGCAAGGTGTTGTATGGTAACATTTTGTACATCAGCTCGGCGTAGACGCACTTGAGCCCGCTGGAGCCGCCACTGGGCGATATCGCAGGCCCAGATTCTGCCTTTACCACGCATCATCGCTGCAAGAGCCAGGGTCTTTCCCCCTGCGCCTGCGCAAAAATCAACGATCTTTTCTCCTGGCTTTGGGTCCATCAACAAAGCAATCAGCTGGGATCCCTCATCCTGGATCTCAAAATGGCCCTGTTGAAAAGCTTCCAGGTGGGACAAAGACTGACGTTTAGAAAGCCGTAACCCAAAGGGAGATAGCTGGGTTGGATGGGTGTGGATACCCTCTGAGGCAAGGTAAGCTTGGAGTTCGTCTGGAGAATTTTTTAAGGTGTTAACCCGCAAATCAACGGGCGCTTCTGTTTGCAAAGCTTTGCCGTGGGCTAAGGTTTTTCCCCCAAAAGCACTTTGAAAGAGTCCCAGAAGCTCTGGCGGAACTTCAGCTTGGGCCCAAAGGGGTAGGTTTTCTGGTGAAACAGCTTCGGCTTCCTTAAAAAGACGCTTTTCCTCAGACACGAGAGGTGTGGGGTGGTGATGCTGACCATTAAAACGGCAGGCGATTTCTGCGTGGGAAGCATGTGTCCCGTGAATCAAGAAGATCAATAAGCGCAAACGATTTCGCTTTTCTGGATGGAGGCTTTCCAGAACAATGCCTTGCATCATGGCAATGGCTTGAATTTTTCCCCAATAGCGAAAAAGCTGGTAGACCATCTCATTGATAAAAATACGGTCTTTTGAGCCAATGTAACGACGCTTTTTTAGGTAAAACGTGAGAAATTGGTCTAGGGGAGCTTGGCTGTTTTGCTCAAACGCATCTAAAATATCTAAAACAGCTTGGAAGCGTGCACCGGGAGTCATAGACGAAACCCCATGGCGATAAGGTACATCTCGCAAGACGCCGGACGACTTGCAGGAGGTTTTGCATGAACCACTTGGCGAAAACGTTGCTTTAATTTTGACAGCAGCTTCGTTTCAGTACCTCCTTGGAGAGTTTTTGCAACAAAAACACCTCCAGGGGCCAACACTTCTTGAGCAAAATCAAATCCAGCTTCTACCAACGCCATGGTTCGCAGGTGATCGATTTGTTTTTGGCCTGTTGTGGAAGCAGCCATATCGCTCAATACAACGTCCACAGGGCCTGTGAGAAGCTGACATACCTGTTGAATTTTAGCCTCATCTAAAAAATCTCCCTGCAAAAAAACAGTTCCAGGGATGGGCTCAATCTCCAGAAGATCAATACCTACAAGCAGGTTTTTTTCAGGGGAAGCATGAATGCGTTCAACCGCAACCTGACTCCAGCCTCCAGGGGCTGCCCCTAAATCCACAACCCGTTGGCCTGGCTTGAGAAAATGCCAAGCATCATCAAGCTCCCGCAGTTTAAACGCTGCACGAGAACGGTATCCCATTAAATGGGCTTGGTGAACATACGGGTCGTTAAGCTGACGGGTCAACCACTTTTGTGAGGAAGTCGTGCGCCCCCGCGCAGTGCGAAGGGTAATTTTTTCAAAACGTGCTCCAGATTTTGCCGCTCTTACCTTTCCCATGAACAATTCCTTCCTAGAATTTTAAGCGATGAAACCCTAAGCTGCAGAAGGGAAAAAATCTTTGGGCCCCGGGGGGAATTGTGTCATCAGATGACGCAAAATACCTTCTCGAACCCCGCGATCTGCAACCACAACGGGGTCTACGCTGAGAATATCATAAATTCCCTGGAAAATAGCAACCCCCCCCATGATAAAATCCATACGCTGGGGGCCTATACAAGGATGGGAGAGGCGTTCGCTTGGCTTCATGCTCCATAGCTGGTGGAGCACACGCTGGATTTCATGGGCTGGCAAAAGGGTTTTATGAACGCGAGAGCGGCTATAGCGCTCCAGGTTTAACATGATGGCAGCAAGGGTTGTGACAGTGCCTGAAGCGCCTATCATCTGAATTTTTTTGTCTCGCATGTGAGCAAACAGATCATTTCGGATTGCAAATTCGTTCATTTCAAAAGAAATTTGCTCCGTTGCGGTCTGTTTTTCTTCCAAAGAGCAAACAGCATCTGAAAGGGTTAAAATGCCGTAAGGTAGAGAAACCCAATCCAGGATTTTGAATTTTTGGGCCTCAAATACCTCAATAAGCGCAACTTCTGTGCTGCCACCTCCAATATCAAACACAATACAATAGGGGATCTTGTTACTGACAAGGTCAAAGCAACCTGCTACTGCTAGTAAAGATTCTTCTTCAGGGGAAATAATTTCAACAGCAAGCCCCGTTTCATTTTTCACCTGGGCCAAAAATTCAGAAGCATTTTTCGCCTCGCGACAAGCTGCTGTGGCGACACATCGAAAATGGTCAACCTGATAGAAATCAAACCTGCGGGCACACTCTTCAAGGGCTATTAAAGCGCGGCGTATGGCTTCCTGGGAAAGAGATCCCGTTTCTTCTAAATCTTGGCCAAAACGGATCACGCGAGAAAACGTGTCGACGGTTTCGAACCCCTTTGGATTGAGATAGTAAAGATCAGGCTTGGCGATCAACATGCGGCACGTGTTTGTGCCCAAATCAACTGCTCCATAGGTGAAAGAATTAGGAGAAAGTTTCGATGGAAAAGCACCGGATAGGTCTTGTAAAGTCGAAAAACAGCCTCCCATACCTTCCTCCTAATTGGCAAAAAACTAAAATTTTAACTTGCTTCCAGGCAAAGATTTCCCTAAAAAAGCATAAAAAATCGCTACCTACTGTATAACATATTTTTTTTAAAAAAACCACATTTGCGTTATGCTCCAAGGTGAACTCAGTCTAGATTTTTGGAAAAAAGCTGTGTAGAATCCCTGACAGTGCTTCCTTTTTGTGTTACTGCAAAGGACTTTAGGGGGTTTGCGATAATATTTAAGTGTGGTTATGTATGAACGAATGTCTATGATGAGTTTACCAACCCAACGCCAGGCTTCTGCGGGAGCTGCTGTTTTAGAGATAGCCCGCAGCGTTTTAGGAACGGAAAGCAAGAGTCTGCAGACGTTGGCGAACAGCTTGGGTGCGCCTTTTGAAGAAGCTGTTGAGCGGCTGTTGCTGACAAAAGGCAAGGTAATTTTATCGGGTGTGGGGAAGAGCGGCCATATTGCTCAAAAGATTGCGTCCACGCTTTCCTCTACAGGAACCCCTGCTTGCTTCCTTCATCCAACAGAAGCTAAC
>JBOFRK010000095.1:0-2615 GCA_051650945.1 Alphaproteobacteria bacterium | reverse complement strand
CCCACTGCAGGGCTTGACCCCCTCAGCTCCAAGGCCTATGAAGCCCTCTTACGTCATCTGAAAGAAGCTTTGAACCTAACGGTTGTTATGATTACCCATGACTTGCACAGCCTGGAACATTTCGTCGACCGAATCACTGTTTTGGTTGATCATCAGGCGATTGTTGGAAATTTAGAAGCGCTTTTGAAGCATCCCCATCCGTGGATTCAAAGCTATTTTGAAACCATTCGCTTGTCACACTGTTTTGCGGAGGCTTGAATGATGGAAACAAAACCCAAAGCTCTTTTTGTTGGTATGTGTGTCACCCTCCTGACCCTTGGTTTAATAGCGTTTACAGCTTGGATTGGGCAGCAGGAATGGAGAAGTGAGAAAAAGAGTTATGTGATTTATTTTAAAAATGCAGTTACAGGGCTTCTCAAAGGAGGGGTTGTTGAATATCAGGGCGTTCCCGTTGGAATCGTCGAAGAAATCGCCATTGATTCACCTCGGCTGAATCGTGTACGGGTCAAAATTGCTCTAGATAAAAGCCTGATTCTTAAAAGCGACACTACAGCAATACTTCAAATTCAAGGATTAACGGGAAATAGAATGATCCGTTTGAAGGCAGGAAAAAAATCCTCACCTATCATAAAAGCAAACCCCGGAGAACCTTATCCTGTGATTCGTTCTATGAATTCCCCCCTTGAGGATCTTTTTGAGGAACTCCCAGAGACCTTGAAAAACGTTTCGAACGCTGTTAAGGCTGTTTCGGGTTTTGCCACCGAAAAAAATCAGGAACACGTGGCAGAGATTTTGGAACATCTCAGCTTGTTCACAAAATCTTTACCAGACTTGACCGTGCGCCTAGAAAGGGTGATGGAAAAGGGGGAAGAAGCCCTAGAGTCTTTTTCAAAAACCCTTAAAGTTTGCGAGGAAACTGCCCAACAAGTTTCTAAAACGGCAAAGCCAGTGCAGAAATGGTTTTTAAAAAATGAAAAGCAGCTAGATTTTCTCTTGAAAGAGGGTTCGATCAAGCTGGACATTCTTTTGAAGAACTCTGGAAACCTCATGAAAAAATGGAACAGTTTAACCGACGCTTTTCACCAAAACCCCCTAGGGTTTTTCCAAGGAAAGCAGGAGCAAACGTATCCGCTGGAACCTTGATCCTCCTGAGGTCTCTATTTATGCAAGGCTTTCCCGTAAGCGTCCAGCACAGCCTCATGCATCATCTCAGACAGGGTCGGGTGAGGAAAAACCGTATGCATCAGCTCAATTTCAGTGGCTTCAAGGGTTTGAGCGATGGCGTAACCTTGGATAAGTTCTGTGACCTCGGCCCCTACCATGTGAGCCCCCAAAAGCTCCCCTGTTTTTTCATGGAAAATCACCTTCACCAAGCCTTCATCTTCTCCCAAAGCGATGGCTTTTCCATTTCCTAAAAAGGGGAATCTCCCAATACGCAGCGGATGCCCCGCTGCGCGAGCCTGCTTTTCCGTCATTCCAACACTGGCGATCTGTGGGTGGCTATAGGTGCAGCCTGGAACTCGGTCTGTTTTCAGAGGATGGGGGTTAAGGCCCGCAATCCCTTCCACGCAAATGACCCCCTCATGGCTTGCCTTATGGGCAAGCCAAGGAGGGCCTGCCACATCCCCGATGGCATAAATGCCTGGCTCATCTGTCTGGCCATGGCCTTTGGTTTGGATATGGCCTTTTTCAATGCGAACCTTCGTTTTTTCCAGCCCCAGGTTTTCTGTATTTCCCACAATGCCGATGGCGGTTAAAATGCGATCAACCTCAAGGGTTTTAGAGCCTTGGGGGGGTTTCAAAAACACGTTGAGGCCTTTTTTCTGTTTTTCAAATCGCTCCACCGTGGTTTGGGTTTCAATCTGAATCCCCTGCTTTTCAAAGCTTTTTCTTGCAAATGCAGCAATTTCTTCATCTTCCACAGGCAGAATCTGAGGTTGCACTTCGGCAACGGTCACGTCTACCCCGAAAGTTTTGTAAAAACTCGCAAATTCGATCCCAACAGCCCCAGACCCCACAATCAAGAGACGCTTTGGCATTGTCTTAGGAACCATAGCATCCCGATAATTCCAGATGCTCTCACCATCGCTCTCAAATCCTGGGAGAGCCCGGGGCCTTGCCCCAGTTGCCAGGATAACATGGGGTGCTTGGGCCTGCGCCTTAGAATCTGGCGAAGTCACCGTGACTTGATGTAATTTTCCCGATTTTCCAGAGAGTTTGCCTTCTCCCGTCCAAACGTCAACCTTATTTTTCTTCATCAGGTGTTGAATGCCTTGGGAGAGCCTTTGGGAAATCTGACGAGACCGCGTTACCACCTGTTCAAGGTCAAATGAGAGGCGCTCTGCAGACAGGCCAAATGCTTTGAGGTGTTGCATCAGGCGATAAACCTCCGCAGTCCGAAGCAACGCTTTGGTGGGGATACAACCCCAATTTAAACAAATACCGCCTAGGTGTTCCCGCTCCACCACAAGGGGCCGGAGTCCTAATTGAGCTGCTCGAACAGCAGCGACATAGCCGCCAGGTCCTCCCCCCAGAATGATGATATCATAGGCTTTTACTTCCATGAGATGTTCAAACTCCTTATGCGTTTAAGCGGTCTATGGAGCCAGTGTAAG
>JBOFRK010000094.1:0-1001 GCA_051650945.1 Alphaproteobacteria bacterium | reverse complement strand
CGATATCTCCAGAAAGGGAAAGCAGGTGCAACAAGACAAGCTGTTGAGCAAACGCCTTAGGCAAACCACTGGAGGCAAGCTGTTCTATGTTGGCGTCCAGTTTTTGACGATGAGATTCTGGAAGTATGCTCAACACCACATCGGACAACGTTTTAAATTGTTTTTGGTAAAGCGCGACAATGGATTCAATTTTACCATCTAGCTGTTCATTCCCCAGAAACCAATTGGTTGAAACTTTAACAGCTCGGTTAATTTCCCACATGATTTGCTGGTGTAAGGTGAGGTTGATGGGCAACTGCTCCAGCGTGTCTTCCACAGATTCCAGCTGTAAAATATGACGAATGACAAGAATAGCTTTTAAAATGCGAGGGATAGGCTGCCCTGTCAGGCGCGCAATCTCAAATACAAACGTTGGACCCGTTGTGTTCACAACCAAATTGCTGACATGGGTGGCAATGATCTCTCGACGCAAGGCATGCTGAAAAATGGCCTCTTGAAACTTTGACGCTAAGATTTGGGGGAAATATTGAACCAGCATGGGAACCAAAGCAGGGTCATCTACGACATCAGAGCGCAGCACTTCCTGATACAAATAAATCTTCGCGTAAGCCAACAACACACAAAGTTCAGGTTTTGTCAGGCCTGCCTGAAGCGACTGCCTGCGGGAAAGCTCTGCCTCATCGGGCAAATTTTCAACAGCACGGTCAAGGCCTTGCAGGCGTTCGAGATCTTGAATTAAGAAACGATGCTCTTCTAAAAGATAAGGTGCGTGAGCGTGGGCAAGAGATACCGCTTGATTCTGCCAGTAATTGTCTTGAAGGACCAAATGCGCAACTTCATCCGTCATGCTTTCTAGAAGCTGGTTCCTGGCCTCTAATGGAAGGGTTTGCTTCTCAAGAAGGGGACGAAACAGAATTTTGATGTTAACTTCGTGGTCTGAGCAATCTACGCCAGCAGAATTATCCAAAGCGTCCGTGTTAAGATTTCCTCCTTTGAGTGCA
>JBOFRK010000093.1:0-3966 GCA_051650945.1 Alphaproteobacteria bacterium | reverse complement strand
GGGTGCTTTTCCCTGCGCCACTTTTTCCCAAGATTCTGATGAATTGGGGAGAGGAGACCTGAAAATTAAAAGAAAAAGCATGCTGATCAGAGGTGTAGCGATAACCTACATCATCGCAGGTGAGAGCAGGAAAAGCGCTAGACATAAACTTTTTTTCCCAGCAATTTTTCAACGGCATATGACATGAAAAAAGAAAGCATCAGCAAGACGCACCCCAAGCAGGCGGCCTCTTGGAATTGGTAAGATTTCATTTTTTCATAAAGCAAGCTGGTGAGGGTGTGAAATTGGTTGGGGCTGAAAAAAAGAATGATTTTTGAGTCTCCTAAAGAAAAAATGAAACAAAGAGAAAGGATGTAACCAAGGGTTCCCCTAAGGGCAGGGAAGTCAATATAACCCAAGCGTGAAGCCCCTTTTATGCCGAGGGAGATGCACAACGTATCATAGGTTTTTCGGTGCTCTTTATAACGGAAGTAAAAAACGTTGTACAGGTAAGGTAGGAAGCAAAATGCATTTAAAAACGAAAGGAGTAAAATAATTGAGAAAGCGTGATTGAGGGAATGGACAAAGAACATGAAAAACAAAGCGCTTACCAAAATCGGAGAAAAAAATAACGATAAATTGCCGCCCACGTCCCCTAAACAAAAAGCAAGCCAAGGCTTTTTTCGCTTTTCTAAATTATAAGCAAGGTGAACCAGAGAAAAGACGCTTAAAAAAGCAACGCCTGCGCTGGTTGCTCCTAGCATCAAGCTGACCCCCATGCTTTTCCACATTTCAACGCTTGTGAGCATGGCAGGCATGCCGGCCATTCCCTGGAAAATCGTTCCCACTAGGGGAAGGGAAAAGAAAAGGGCCGCGCTTAAGGTTAATCCCCAATCCATGAAACTAAGTTTTTCTGGAATAGGTTGATGCGTGGAAACGGAAGGTAGAGGTGCTTCTTTTGGGGCCTGCGGAACCGTCATGGACCCAAAAATCCCGAAAAGGGTTCCGCTGATCAGAACCTGCAACACTGCTAGTTGGGAGGCAGCTGCCCAGTCCATTTCAAAATGCAGAGCCTGGTACATCGCAACCTCTAGGGTCGTGTTTCCGGGAAGCCCCCCAAGGACGAGCACGATTGTAAAGCTTTTCAGGCATTGCATAAAAACCAAAAAAAAACTTCTGGAAATTTCTTTTCGGATAACAGGGTAATAAACCCACCGCAGGCGATCTCGATACTCCATCCCACAGGCTAATGAAAGGGTTTCATAGCTTCTGGGGAGGGCATCCAGGGCTTCAAAAAATAAACGCAACACATAAGGAACATAATAAAAAATGTAACACAGGATGATGCCTTCCAAACCGTACAAAAACGTTGTGTAGGTTGCGCCTGTGAGCCTAAAAAGCCAAGAGATCATCCCATTTTGTCCAAACACGATCACAAGGGAAAGGCAGCCCACAATGCTGGGCAAAAAAAACGGCAATTCAAGGATTTTTCGTAAAAATTTCCCCCCCAGCGTATGTCGGATTTTATAAAGGGTCCCGAGCAGGCTTAAGGCGATGCATACGCTGCAAAAAGCGCCCATTCCTGCTTGGTAGAGAGAGAAAAAAGCCACCCGCAGGTGATAGATATTCTGGAACGTTCCCTTGCCCAAAAGGGGCCAGGGGGTATGCAAGAGTCCCAGCCAAAAACCACCCCCTAGCATTAAGAGAAGCCCTAAGGGAAGCAGCAAAATTCTTTTTTTAACTATGTTTAGCATGTCAGGTCAGGCAACCCGTTATGATCTGATCATGAAGATAAAGCTTCCAGCCATTCTTGAATCCACGCTTTTTTATGTTGCTGAATTTTTTCAGAAGAAAGGGAAGGCAAAACGTTCACGGTTTTTTCAAATGGCGTGGGAAGCGGTTCGTCCAGTTTTATAACAGGGTAGGCCCAATTGCGGTAAACCATCTTTTTTTGAACGGGCTGAGACATCAGCAATTCCAAAAATTTTTTCGCAAAAAACGGCTGTTGGGTTGTCTTTAAAATAGCTGCCGTGTAGATGTCTAGGTAATGCCCTTCTTGAAAAAGGGCTGCATGGATGTCGTGCCTTTTTTCTTCCAGGTGGTGATAGATAGGACCAGTTGTATGACTTAATACAACAGGCGCTTCGCCTTTGAGAAACAGCGCGTAGGCCTCAGACCACCCCTTTGTGGCAGTCAAAATTTTAGGCTTTAAACGCCTCCAATAATCCTTTGCCTTATCCCCATAAACCTGCTTAATCCATAGGAGCAATCCAAATCCTGGGCTGCTCGTTCGAGGGTCCATGATCACCACTTTGCCTGGCATCTCCAAAAGCGCTTCAAAAGAGTTAGGGACTTTCCCTTCGGCGAAAGCTTTTTCATGGTAAACAAAGCTTAGCAGCGTATAGCTGATAGGTATAACGTAAGGGTCTTTCCAAGGTATCTCAAGCTTAAAGTAGGAAAAGGGGATGCCCGGCTCAAGCAAAAGCGCTTTTTTCTTTTCCTCCGGTAGAGATTGGAAAAAATCATAGGTCACTTCCACCAACACATCAGGCTTTTCTCGCAGCTTATCTAACGTCGCAATCACATTCATGGGGTTTGTCCCTGTATAATATTCAATTTTACAAGGATAGATTGCTTCAAAACGCTCTTTGACGGATTTCCCCGGGCCTCTTAAAAAATTTTTCGTCGTGTAAATTTTTAACACAGGGAGATTTTTCGGGGGCTCAGCGCAACGAGCCTGCGTGCAAAAGCCATTCAAAAAGCACAGGGCTAGAAAACACAAACGAAACACCATGGCTAACAAATTTCCTACGCTTTAAGGATACCAATACGCTTCAATCCAGGGTGCTGGGCGGGTATATTTACGAATGCTTCCAAAAAAACCGCCTTGGGCTGCTTCAGGTGGGTTGGGCAAGCCATGAAACACCACAATCTTACAGTTTTTGGGAAGGATGGGTTGTTTTATATAACGCATCAGGCCCCGCGGCGTGCAATGCCGCTTAAAGCTTTGGCACCACTGCGTGGGCCAAAAATCAATATCACCTATTTTTTTGGACAAAAAAATCTGCTCATTTTCGTAAGCTGTTAAAACTTCTTGTGAGTTTCGTGTATAGGTTTCCAAAACGTCCGCATGCTCCCCCACGGTGAAGCAATAGACAGAAGAATTACCAATGCCGCGCCCCATCTGGGTCCAATTTTCGATGATGGAAAATTTGGGGGAGTGGGTGAAAAAGGCATCGATGGAATCAACAATTACAACATCCAGATCTAAAAAAAGGGTTTTTCCTTTAAGGTCAGCCAATTTTTTAGAAAACATTCCCAATTTCCGCCAAGGAGAGATGTCATAGGGAGAGGGAACCGTTATATCTGGAAGGGGAAAGGTTTCGACATCGTCATGAATGCCCGTTGGATCATCCGTAAAGCAAACAAAACGGTGGGGGAGGGAGAGATGCCGACCGACCATACCTTTTAATACATTGACATAGTGAGACGTATATCTTTCTCCCCATTTCATGCACACAACGTTAACGAGTTCTTGCATCAGCTAGCTCTTTTAATCATTTGATTCAACCCTATGGGATAAACCATACTGGGAAATTAAAAAAAGTAAAACGCTTTGTTGAAAAAGAGTGCGCTTATAGAAAATGCATCTGCTAAAAGAGTTTTCATAGGAATTGTCACTCCATTTTCTCCATTGCCATTCCCGGTCCCTATTTGTCATTCCCGCGGAGGTGTTGTATTTCTGATGATTGCTGTACAACAATTCTACTGAAGCCGAGTATTGCAAGCATCGTAATCTGATTCTATTATATGAGTCAATAAATTGCATAATAAATTCTTTTCACTCTCATGAAGAACGAAATGAATTTATTATGCAATTTATTGACTCATATGGCACTGTTAACAAAATAATTTGTAAGCCTTAAGAAGAGCCAGTGCGATAAAGCTAAGGAACATCGTGTCGCGTTTATCGAACCGCATGGCGAT
>JBOFRK010000092.1:0-1713 GCA_051650945.1 Alphaproteobacteria bacterium | reverse complement strand
CACCCCCTGGCTTATTCGCATTGGCAGCGTTGAGCATGCCGGCGCCTTGATTGCCATTTGCAAGTTCAGCAAACAGATAATCAGTTCCGTCCCTTTGAGAGAAACTTGGTACGTTTTGAGTGAACTGCCCGCTCAAAAGATTAGCAGCCGAAGCTGTATTCCATGTGCATGATTTGCTGATTTTAGAGGTTTCTGATGGACCAGCTTTCCAATGATTTAAAATTTGACTTCGCGCATTTTGTTTCAGATCGATACAATCATATTTTGTCTTATTGAATGTTTTTCCTGCATTATATTCTCTGTCTGAATTAGGTCTGTTTGGCATAGTTAAAGCTTGGCTGGACACGGATAAAAGTACCATTCCTAGTAAAAAATTTTGTTTTAAAGTCATAAAATTGCTTCCTTCGTAAATTATTTGCGATTTAATTATTTAAATTTTATTAATTATTATGAGCAATTATATATTTGTCAATTTGTTAATAATTTTAGATTGATTTTATGAAATTTTTTGAGTGCATCCTTGTGGCCGAGAAGAAAATGAGAGTTTTTACGCCATAGCGAGAGCATTAACCTTTTTTTTATTCTCTTTGGGTTGCTGTGCTTGCTATGATGTTTAACAGGCACAAACGACAAGAGCTCCTTTTCCCCCTATGCAACAACACAACTCGCACTTCAGCCGAGAGGTTCTAAAGCTTTTAGAAGTCGAAAAAAAGCGCCGAGAAACGGATCAATTGAAGTATGATTGGCAATTTCAGGCACGGCCTCAGCAACAAATTCCCCAGGGTGATTGGCGGATTTGGTTGATTTTAGCAGGGAGAGGCTTTGGGAAAACCCGTACGGGCGCAGAGACAGTCCGCAGATGGGCAACACAGGGCATCTACCAACGTATTTGCTTGTTGGCGAACAATTTTGATGATGGAAGAAAGGTAATGCTGGAAGGCCCAAGCGGGCTTCTTTCAATTTCCCCAGAAGATGAGAAGATGCGCTATCAAGCATCCAGGCGGATGCTTGCCTGGCCAGGTGGCGCAAAAGCTTTTCTTTATAGCGCCCAAGCTCCACATCAGTTGCGCGGGCCTCAATTTGATGCGGCTTGGATTGATGAGCTGGCCAAATTTCCTAATGTGACAGAAGTTTGGGATCAGCTGATGTTCAGCCTGAGGCTTGGGAATGCTCCTCGCATTCTCATCACCACAACCCCTCGGCCTCTACGCTTTTTAAAGGAGCTGATGGAGCGGGACGATGTTTATATTACGACGGGAACGACGTTCGAAAATGCAGAAAATTTAGCCGAAGGTTATTTAGACATGCTTAAGGAAACGTATCTGCATACGCGCCTGGGCCTCCAAGAGATTGAGGGAAAATATCTTGAAGAAGCTAAATCAGACGCCCTGTGGAGGGAAGAATTTTTGTCCCATATCACATGGGCAGGGCCTGCGCCGCCTCTCAAGCGGATTGTGGTTGCCATTGATCCGGCCACCACCAACCGGCCGGGGAGTGACGAGACAGGCATCATCGTTGCGGGGCTTGACGCTGAAGGGAAGGCTTATGTTTTAGAAGATTTAAGCGGAAAGCTTTCTGCCACCCAATGGGGCCTTCAAGCCGTGGAAGCCTACCACCGACATAAGGCAGATCGCATCCTAGCAGAGGTCAACAATGGGGGAGACTTGGTGGAAAAATTGATTCATTCCCTAGATGCTTCCGTTGCTTTTAAGG
>JBOFRK010000091.1:0-1601 GCA_051650945.1 Alphaproteobacteria bacterium | reverse complement strand
CACCATGATAAAAAGCAAGCAGAAGAATGGCTCAGGCAGGGTTATACTGAGGTGCTTCGTACCCCCAGTTCTACCCTTATTTTTGTGGAGCCTGAAAAAGCGGTTGAAATCCATACAGATCAAATAAACTGTATGGGGTGTTTGAGTGCGTGCTTATTCAGTAACTGGGCTCAAGATAAGGGAACGACAGGCAAAAAAGCGGACCCCCGTTCTTTTTGCATCCAAAAAACCCTTCAGGAAATCAGCCATGGGGGGGATGTTGAGCGACATTTAATGTTTGCAGGGCATAATGCTTATCGTTTCGCCCAAGATCCTTTTTATGCGGATGGTTTTATTCCTACTGTAGCGGAGCTTGTTGCTAGGATTCAAACAGGAAATTAAAAGGTTCTCATGGAAGTTTACGAACAACGTATGAAACGATCGAATGCGTCCTCCATTCCTCTTTATACCTCTGAAAAAGATTGGGAGGGGATGCGAGAGGCTGGTTGCTTGGCTTCCAAGGTTCTTGATTATATCGAGCCTTTTGTAAAAATCGGGATCACGACTGAAGAGCTAGACCAATTGTGCCACAATTTTATTGTGGAGCATGATGCAACCCCTGCTCCCTTAGGATATAAAGGGTATCCTAAGTCCATCTGCACGTCTTTAAACCATGTGGTCTGCCATGGTATTCCAGGGAATCGCGCTTTGCGAGAGGGAGATGTTCTCAACATTGATGTAACCGTGATTTATAAAGGGTGGTATGGCGATACCAGTCGCATGTATGTGGCGGGAAAACCCAAACCCTTTGCCCAACGGCTTATTGACGTTACTTATGAAGCTATGATGCGAGGCATCCATGCTGTAAAGCCAGGTGTAACAACAGGGGATATCGGGCACGCGATCCAATCCTATGCAGAATCAGAAAGGTTTAGCGTCGTAAGGGATTTTTGTGGGCATGGCATTGGGCGCGTCTTCCATGGGGAGCCTGAGATTCTCCACTATGGACAAAAAGGACAAGGGGTTACGTTGAAACCAGGGATGTTTTTTACCATTGAGCCCATGCTCAACGCTGGAAAAAGCGATGTAAGAATCTTGCAGGATGGTTGGACTGCGGTAACTCGAGATCAATCCCTTTCGGCCCAATGGGAACATACCGTTGGAGTTACCCAAACAGGCTATGAAATTTTTACACGGTCTGAGCTCTCATAGTTTGTCTGTAGTTTGCATATTAAGTGGATAATTTTCTGGAAATGGGCATGTTTATCGTCAAAATATTAAAACGACAAAATATGGCACTGTTAACAAAGTGTTGGATCTGCTATAATTTTTCTTAAAACCATTTAATTTGAGTAAGATATGCAATGAATAAGCGTTTATACCCTATTTCCATTGATTTTTTTAAGGCTCAGATTGTTCCGCTCATTAAAGCCTCGAAGAAGAAATCAGGTCGCCCGTCCAAAGTTGATCTGTATTCCTTTTTTTGCGGCGTTCTTTATGTTTTGCGCACAGATATGGTGTTCAGTCCCAGATTGTGATGGTATGGATTAATAGTAAAACGTTCTGGCTCAGATTGCCAGATTTTTATGATAAATTCATAAGGGGTAAGGCCTTTGAGAGCT
>JBOFRK010000090.1:0-2161 GCA_051650945.1 Alphaproteobacteria bacterium | reverse complement strand
ACTGTTGCAATAGATAAGATGAAATGCAACCCTGTGCTCTTGAAAAAGAGGTTAACCAAAGATGCAATCACAATACCAACGAGACCCATGAACAAGAAAGAGCCCATCTGGGACAGGTCACGCTTTGTTGTGTAGCCATAAAGGCTCATAGCCCCAAAGGTAGAGGCTGTGATGAAAAAGACACGAGCCAAGCTTTCCAAGGTAAACATAGCTGCAATAGAGGCGATAGAAACCCCCATACAGCCCGCATAAACCCAAAACAGGATCTGGGCGGTGGAAAAACTGATTCGATTAATAGCAGCACCTAGGGCCATGGCAATTCCCAAAGGAGCCAAGAGAAAAACCCAAAAAAGCGGCGTCCCCACCACAGTTGCAAAAATGGATGGATTCGAAATAACAAAAAAGGCTACAGCACCTGTCAAGCCAAGCCCCAAAGCCATATAATTGTAAACCTTCAGCATATAAGAGCGCAAGCCCTCATTCAGAACCGTATCTTCTTCAAATCGCTGCACAATATTCTGATTTACGCGACGTACCATGTTTGATTTCCTTTAATTATAAACGATGAGGTACCCCCAACTACACCGCCTATTGTAATAAAAAAATCCCCCCTTTGCAAGAAAATGTACGCGTTTATGCGCGCTCATAACACATGAGACCGGATAGCCTTGAAGGCTGTAAAATGCCTAAGCCATATTTTTTTTTGAAAAATTTATATTTTTTTAGTTGGGATCCTTTGACAGGACCCCAACCCAATCTTAACGGCTGAGGTAAATAAGGGGGACCTCTAAAAAACCGTTAAGAAGCTCTCAAACTTTTTTGAGCAAAAGAAAAATCACCCAAAAAAATTTTAAACGCTTTAATTCCTAAAAAGATCCAAAAAATGATCTAATTGAAAATCAATTTAAAAAAAACAAAACGGTTTGTCAATTGTTTTTTTAAGTTTGTCGCTAGCACTTAATTGGCATTTTCAGAAAAATGGGTCCAGGATTTTGATGCATGGAATAAAGAAGAATGTTGCATTGAGCTTACTAAATCCATTGCAACGCCTTTACAATGTAAGACACACCTGCTGCGCTGTCGCTTATAAGACAGCGCAGAAAAATTGATAAAGACCCACCTTGGAGTGCCTCTCCAAAGGGGCCTATGGGATTGAATCAAGGCTCTATGTCTCGCTCAAAATCCTCTTTCGTCAGCAGATAGTACCTATATAGCGTATTTTGGATTTTTAGAAGAATCTACTGAATACATTCTTAATGTTGGTATAATGAGAATCCCTCTCATAAGATCTAACGCCTTCCTCTAGTGTTCCTAATTGGTTGGAAGCGGGGCAAGCTTCTCTCTGTGGCTTAGAGAATTTTTCAGGAGAACCTTCTATTGCCTCAAAAATCCTGAAGCTTATCTGTTGAGCTGTATCTGCACCCGTGGGAGTTCTATCAACTATAAAAATACCATCACTTTTGAAATGCTGAAGGTTATGCTCAACTTTTTCCTCCAATTGCGAGAAAAACGGTTTCGATTCCGCTATACAGCGCTTAAGTGTTAGGTGGCTTGCTTGAAAAGAAGGGACCGTATCGTATGTTTCAGAGAATTTTGTTTTGTTAGATTCGTTAAACAAAACATACTCAACAGAACTGCCTGCATCTTCATTCTTGTAAAGCATGGGAAAATGCTCTCCAATTATCTCCTTCCCATACTCTCTTTGTATTTCCACATAGAGGCTGACTTTTTGAGGGTCTGCGGCCTTTGAAGGGTAATAAACGCTTTTGATCATCGTAAGCAGACTCATCTTGAAATTTATGCAAAACCGAATACCCTGGGGCTGTAACGGATAACAAAAATGATGCTGCTGCTAGTTTTATAGAAAATTTCTTTTGTTTGATCATGAATGGCTCCTCTCGGTCAAAATATAAAATTAACTAATTTTGTTGAAATTAAACAGATAAACCTTCTCAAACGGCGAAATATTTGTGCTCTGAACAATCATGGTATACTCAAATTATTTTTAAATAAAAGAAAAATTTTTTATTTAAAATTTTGCAATGAAATAGGGCTAACGCTGATCGAGTTTTAACTCAATCCTTCGGTTGCGCGCCAGATTTTCAGGAGAAGTTCCAGCATCAATGGGGTGGAATTCTGCAAACCCAGCTGCTGCTAGATG
>JBOFRK010000089.1:0-1298 GCA_051650945.1 Alphaproteobacteria bacterium | reverse complement strand
GATTGCATCTTTGGTTAACCTCTTTTTCAAGAGCACAGGGTTGCATTTCATCTTATCTATTGCAACAGTCCTGGTTTTCACAGGCTTGACCGCCTATGACACCCAAACTATCCGAAGCATGTACGCAGAGCGAGCAGATTCGGAATCCCAAGGAAAAATGGCTGTTTTAGGAGCCCTTCGCTTATATCTGGATTTTATCAATATTTTTATCTCATTGTTGCACCTGCTTGGTGAGAGAAAATAAAACATTGGCTTCTTTTTTTGTGAGGCAATTCCCCCGGTAAAACGGGGGCTTTTCTGTTGAATAGGATTGTGTAGAAACAACTCAAAAATTTGGCTTAGTCTTTCTTTTTACTTGATTCTTCGTCAATAAATGCGTACATGAAAAGAGGAAGATTTCCTTTTGGAGAAAGTTTTGTTGCATTTATTCCTGATGTTGCGGTATCTAATTTTGCCTGTTGCTTTTCTTGCTTCCTTTCCGGGAATGGCTGAGAAACTGGCCAGCTTTTCCTCGGCTCCTCTTGCATCTTATAAAGCTTATTATACGCTCTCTCTTGCGCCTGTGGCCTCAACAAGCAACATGACAGATGTTGAAGGGCAGATGGTGGTAGAATTTCAAGATACATGTTCTGGGTGGACCCTTCAGCAAAATTCTGAATTATGGATCTCAACCCCTGAGGAAGAAAGCCAAGAAATTCGATGGAATTATGTGACGTGGGAATCCAAGAATGGTCGTGATTTTCGTTTTAACATGCGTCGAGAAGTGGGTGGTGTTGTGGAAGACGATCTGAGAGGGGTTGTTCGTTTGGATGCGAACCAAGTTGGAGAAGTTGTCTTTAAAAAACCTTACTATAAAACTCTCAAATTAAAAAAACGAACGTTATTCCCAACCGCTCACCTTCTTCATCTGCTTAGTCTTGCGAAAAAAGGAGAGAAATTTACCTCCAATACGGTGTTTGACGGCAGCTCTTTGGAAGGTCCTGTTGAAATCAGCGCTTTCATCGGGAAGCCCCATGAACCTGTTGGGTTTTCCAATTTAAACCGTTTTAAGGAGCATTTTGGCGTCCAAAAATTTTGGCCCATCCGATTTGCTGTCTATGGGGCCCAGAGTAAAGGCGAAACACCAGATCTTGAAAGCGCGCAGCAAATGCTTCCCAATGGCCTTCCTTTGGAATATATCATTGATTATGGTGATTTCAGAATTAAGGCTACCCTAGACCGTTATGAACTTTTGGGGGTGAAATGCACATCTTAATCAGCTTATTTTTTCTTGGGAGAGACGCAACCTAAGTGAACAT
>JBOFRK010000088.1:0-1130 GCA_051650945.1 Alphaproteobacteria bacterium | reverse complement strand
GATGTTCAAACTCCTTATGCGTTTAAGCGGTCTATGAAGCCAGTGTAAGCCCCAAACCCCTCCCAATTTTTCGGACTTGAAGGGTACGCGGATTTGAAACAGATTGGAAGCACATTTTATAAGCGATCAAGAAACAGCTTGATTCCGCAGAGCATCTTGGAGGGTTAGAAGGTCTTTCCATACCTCTTTTTTTTGCCCTGGAGACCGAAGCAAGTAAGCTGGGTGATAGGTCACCAACAGGGGGATAGGCTTATCCAGGTAGGGATTTTGGTAGGGAAACCATCTTCCCCGCAGCTTGGTGATCCCCTCCGTTTTTTGCAAAAAAGCTTTACAAGCAGTCCCGCCTAACGCCACCAAAAAAGGCGGGTTGACCAAACCGATGTGACGCTCAATAAAAGGAAGGCAAACAGCAATTTCTCCTGACGTCGGTTGACGGTTGCCCGGAGGACGCCAGGGCACAATGTTGCTGATATAAAGATTATCTTGTCGGCTAAGCCCGATAGCACGAAACATCTTGTCTAGAAGCTGGCCACTGAGCCCAACAAATGGCTTACCCAGGCGATCCTCATCTGCGCCCGGCGCCTCACCTACCAACATAACTTTAGCACGTTGAGGAGACCCATCCGAAAACACCGTTTGGGTTGCGGTTTGCTTTAACGCGCACCCCTCAAAAGATTCCAACGCCTGGCGCAAAGCTTCAAGGGAGCCGCAGCTTCGCAAATCGACGTCTCCAGAGGCTTCTCTGGAAGTCTTAGGGGGTAATGAGACTTGGCGGATCGGTTCAGCAGCTGGTTTTGTTGCTGATATAACAGAAGATGGATTTTGGGCCATCTGTTCCAACAAAAGCGGTTCTAGAAGCTTGATGTCCCCAACCCCCACCTCTTCCTGCCAAGCGATGAAGTCTTGCAATGAAGCCCGTTGATCCAAACTGTACGTCCTTTTTGATGTTTTAGCAGTTGAAAGCGTAAACAAATTTTAGTACATTGCATAGGCCTGGCTTTAGTTTTCTTTTGCAAACTAGACTTCACGGTTTTAAAGCGGGTGTAGCTCAGTGGCAGAGCAGTAGCTTCCCAAGCTTCAGACGAGGGTTCGATTCCCTTCACCCGCTCCAAAAAATAAATATCCCAAGT
>JBOFRK010000087.1:0-4933 GCA_051650945.1 Alphaproteobacteria bacterium | reverse complement strand
GGGAAAGCCCAAGTTTCTTGGCGTTTTGCGCCGTGTTATGAATGGGATGTTGCGGCTGGGCAAGCACTACTGGAAGCCCTTGGAGGAACTGTGTTAACCTACCAGGGAGAGCAGATCTTTTACGGATCTCGGCCGGATTACTATTACACCAAGGGTTTGATTCTTTATGGAACACAGGACGTGCAGCGTTTGGCCTGCAACACCCTCAACACTGAAACAGGTTGAAGAAGCGTTTTTACGGGGGGAGGTTATAGGGGTTCCCACGGAAACGGTTTACGGGCTTGCCGCTCGGGGAGATGATAACCACGCTGTTGCTCACATTTTTGAGCTCAAACAACGCCCCTCTTTTAACCCTCTGATCCTTCATTATCCATCAGCAGAAACAGTAGCACAGGATGTTGAGTGGAGCACAGTTGCAAATTTATTTGCAAAAGCTTTTTGGCCGGGGCCTTTAACCCTCATCCTTCCGCGAAAGTTTCCCTCCCGTTTATCCGATTTGGTGAGTGCGGGTCTTTCAACGGTGGCAGTGCGGGTTCCGTCTCATCCATGGATGCAGGCTTTGCTTAAGCGCTTGCCCTTTCCCCTTGCAGCACCCAGCGCCAACCGCTCAGGTCATTTAAGCCCAACAACAGCCCAGCACGTTTTGAGTGATTTGGGAGATAGCCTTACGCTTTTGGTTGATGGAGGTGCCTCGGTTTTAGGGATTGAATCAACGGTTCTGGATTTATCTGGAGAATCACCTCGGCTATTGCGGGAGGGGGGCATCACCCAAGAACAACTAGAGGCAGTTTGGGGAAGTGAGATTCCCACAGCAACGGATTTCAAAAAAGGGGCCGCCCTTTCGCCAGGTTTGTTGGAAAGCCATTACGCACCCCGTCAGCCCCTTCGCATGGATGCCAAGACAGTCAACCCAGACGAAGGGCTTTTGGCTTTTGGAGCAACGCTTTGCCCGGGCAACCCCATGGTGGTGGAAAATTTGAGTGAAAGGGGAGATCTGCAAGAAGCGGCTGCGCGTTTATTTGCGTGCCTGCACCGTTTGGAACAGACACCCTGCCAGCAAATTGCGGCGATGTCGATTCCCCAAGAAGGGCTTGGGCGTGCTATCAACGACCGCCTGTGCCGGGCGGCTGCTCTCAGAGATTCGTTGAGTTTTATACCCAAAAATTAAAAAGAGCTTGGGTTAAAAGTAGTTAAGGTTTTTTATTGTTGGGTTGCTTGAAACTTGCATGGGGTATATTAAAGAGCATTTTGCTAGGCTCTTGATAGCTTTTTTGTAATAGACCTTTTTCGAAACCACGTTTAGGGAGCTGAGGGGCAGGAACTAACGGAACGCAAGACCGGAATGTACTTAGGGTACATGAGGATCTGAGGGACGGAGTGACGCACCCATTAGCCCATAAAAGGCAGTTTCGACAAGAGGTCTAATAGGACGAAACAGGAGATTCGAGGATGGATTCACCCTTATGGAAACCTTCATCACAGCGTGTCCAATCCAGCCAGTTGTTTCAGTTTATGGAGCATATCAAAGCTAATCACGGGGCTTTTGAAGATTTTCAGAGCGTCTATGCATGGTCCATTCAAAAACCAGAGGCTTTTTGGAAAGCTTTTTGGGATTTTGCTGGCGTGAAAGCCTCTGTCCAAAGCCAAACCGTTCTCCAAAAGGGAAAGCGTTTCTGGGAGGGGCGTTTTTTCCCCGATGCAAAGCTTAATTTTGCTGAAAATTTGTTGCGCCGTAAAGATGACACCCCTGCCCTCATTTTTTGGGGAGAGGACCGGGTTCGGGAAACCATAACGTTTCGTCAGCTTCACAGCTCTGTTGACGCACTCAGCGCCTTTTTGGCGGAATCAGGTTTGAAACTTGGGGACCACGTGGCGGCAGTGTTGCCAAACAAGTCTGAAACCGTAGTTGCTTTGCTGGCCGCCACCCGTTTGGGTGCTGTATGGAGCTCATGTTCCCCAGATTTTGGGGCTAGCAGCCTTCTCGATCGCTTAGGGCAGGTGCAGCCTAAAGTGCTGTTCTTCACGGATGGCTATTTTTATAACGGCAAATTTTTTGATTGCTTGGAAAAGCTGCCTGAGCTTTTGGCAGGCTTACCATCCGTTGAGCACGTGATCATTGTACCATACCTCTCCCATTTGGTTCCCCAATCCAATGCGTCGGCAATCCCCCTTGCGGGCAAAAAAAGTGTATTTTGGCATGGGGCTCTTGAAAAGGGAAAGCAATTGCCCACCCCTGGTTTTACCCAAGTCCCCTTCAACCATCCCCTTTATATCTTGTTTTCATCTGGAACCACGGGGGTTCCTAAATGCATTGTCCACGGAACAGGGGGCACCCTTCTCGAACATTTAAAAGAGCACCAGCTGCACTGTGATATCAAGCTCGGTGACAAAGTGTTTTATTTCACAACGTGCAGCTGGATGATGTGGAACTGGTTGGTGACGGCGCTGGCGTCTGAGGCAACCCTGTTGCTTTATGATGGGTCTCCTTTCTACCGGGACGGAAAAATCTTGTATGAATTTGCTGAAGCCACGGGCATGACGTTGTTTGGAACCTCTGCCAAATTTTTGGATGCTTGCGAAAAAATTGAAAAAAAACCGGGGAAAGAACACAACCTCGCCTCCTTGCGCACCATCTTGTCTACAGGTTCTCCCCTGGCTCCAGAACGCTTCTCTTATGTGTATGAGGCAGTATCCCCTGATGTTTTGCTTTCGTCCGTTTCCGGTGGAACAGATATTGTGGGCTGTTTCTTGGTAGGAAACCCAATAGGCCCCGTGTGGAAGGGAGAGCTTCAAGGCCCCAGCCTTGGGTATGACTTGGATGTATTTGATGACAATGGAAAGTCTCTGAAGGAAGATAAAGGCGAGCTGGTCTGTAAAGCGCCCTTCCCATCCATGCCCCTTGGGTTTTGGAATGACCCAGAGGGGAAAAAATTTCAAGATGCCTATTTCTCAACCTATGACAACATTTGGTGCCATGGTGATTTTGTCTCCAGAACACCCCATGGCGGCATGGTAATCCATGGGCGTTCAGATGCCACCCTCAACCCAGGGGGGGTGCGCATTGGAACCGCAGAAATCTACCGGCAGGTTGAAAAAGTTCCTGAAGTCTTAGAATGCATCGCCATCGGCCAGAATTGGGAAGGGGATGTGCGGGTGGTCCTTTTTATAAAGCTTAAAAAAGGCGTGACTTTCACGCCAGACCTGGAGAAGAAAATCAAAGAAAAAATTCGCCAGGAAACAACGCCCCGCCACGTGCCAGCCAAGGTGATTGCTGTCCCTGATATCCCCAAAACCCGCAATGGTAAGATTATGGAGCTCGCGGTTTTCCAAACCATCCACAATATGCCAGTTAAAAACAAAGAATCCCTTGAAAACCCAGCGTGCCTAGATTTTTTCAAAAACTTAAGCGCATTGAGTTGTTGAACAGAAGAAAAGGGAAAAGCCCTATGGCTTCTCCCTCCTTTTAATAGGCTGTAGCCTTCACCCAACCCAACGTTACTAAAATTATACGCCTGCTGGTTTTTCTAGGGTCGCAGCCCGTTGATTGAGTTTATTCTTAAGTAGATTGTCGTTAATATAAGGCTCATCTTTTTTCAATTTTTTGTAAGCTTCAAATTGAAGAAAGGTTGGGGCAGCTTCAAGGGCTATTTTCGCTTTTCCATACCCTAAAATATCATCCTTGGTCTGAAGCTCAATACCAGCCTCTTGGGATTCAAGCATATACTTAAAATAAGTTTCATTTGGGGAAACAGCCGTGCCTTTTAGAAGCTCTTTAAGTATTAACATCGTCTTGAATTGAGCTTGGGTAGGGGCTTTCCCTTTTAACCATGACTTAGTGTCATTATACGCGAATAAATGGTCCTTGGTTTGAAGCTCAATGCCAGCCTTTTGGGCTGCAAAAACATGTCGAAAATAGATTTCATTTGGGAAAAAAAGCTTGTTATCTTTTAGAAGTATTTTTAATGTTAAATAAGCCTTAAGGTGGTCCTCTGTTGGTGTGTCGGAAGCTGCATAGATAGAAAGAATATGATAATCGGGGTGAGTTCTTTCAAGTAGCTTCGTTGGCGCGGCATGCGCTGCGTTAGAGTCTTCCTCAATGCCATAGTCTGCCCCTGCCTTGGCGGAAGATACAGCGGTCACTGAAACAGCCAAAAAAAGGGCGAGAGGCACCCCAGTTTGTAAAAATTTTTTTGAAATTTGCATGATAAAATCCTTTTAACCCTTAAAAAAATGCCAATCCGATACAAAATTACTTTGAGCAATATCATGATTTCAAAAGATTCTCTATATTTTTTTGCTTTATAATGACAAATAGACTTTTTTAAAAAATTTGCGATAAAAGAGATTGTAGTCTTTATGTCGACATCTCTTATTTTATAATCCGCCACTGGCCGTCTTCGCCCCGACAAGCTGTTCCGTGGGCTTTTTGGGATTTTCCGTCAATCTTTACAGTTTGTTGATAGTTGCGGCAATAGCCATTGGCACTGTTATAAGACTTTGTGGGCGTAATTGTTCCTGAAACGCCTTGGTTGTGGCTGCTGCTCCAGCTTGTTGATTGGTTGTTTTGTATAGATTGGAGTGTTGCCTGCTGCATAGCTTGTCGATCTTCTTCATCTAATTTTCGACCTACGGCGCCCCCTGCCCAAGCCCCCAGAAGCGTTCCTGCTGCAACCGCAACCAATTTACCAGTACCTCCACCAATTTGTGAACCTATCAAGGCGCCTGCCGCACCGCCCAAGAGAGTTCCCCCCGTTTCTTTTGGGCCTCCTGTGCATCCAACTGTCACCATGCTTATGGCGGCTAAAGCTAAGAGGGTTTTCTTCATGTGATCTCTCCGTGGGCTTAAGGGTTATTCACAAATCATACTATGATTTAGTTTAAAAAAACCTTTTTTAAAAAATCTAAAGATTTTGGTGTTGGGTCCCACCTAGAG
>JBOFRK010000086.1:0-5881 GCA_051650945.1 Alphaproteobacteria bacterium | reverse complement strand
AATCTCTGCCAGGTCAGAACGTTCAGGCTCTGATGTCAGCCGAGAAGGCGTTCAACGGGATCTGTTGCCGTTGCTGGAAGGAACTACCGTTACCACCAAACACGGGATGGTCAAAACAGACCATATCCTCTTCATTACTTCCGGCGCATTTCACCTGGCAAAGCCTTCTGATTTGCTGCCTGAGCTTCAAGGCCGTCTCCCTATTCGGGTAGAGCTGCAATCCCTCAACCGAGAAGATTTTATCCGGATTCTTCAAGAGCCCGAAACCAGCCTCGTGCGCCAATATGTAAGCCTTCTCGCGACAGAAAAAGTGACCTTGATCTTCACAGAAGCAGGGATTCACGAAATCGCCAAGCTTGCTGCTGAGATCAATGCCAATGTAGAAAACATTGGCGCACGACGTCTTCACACAGTTATGGAACGCTTGGTAGAGGAAATAAGCTTTATTGCTTCAGAAAAACAAGGAGAAATCTTCACCATCGATGCTCCTTACGTACAAGAAAAAGTAGGAACCCTTGCGAAGAACGCGGATTTATCGAAATTTATCTTATAGAGCGCGCCTTGTAAAAGATAGTCCCACACTTTTCCCTGTCATTCCTCGCGCCCCTCTTTGTAATTCCTCGCGGAAGTGGGAATCCAGGGAAAGCTTACAAAGCCCTCGCGTTAAAACCTCAATAAGTCTACACTACCGTCAAACATTTCCACGCTTGGAGATGTAAGAACAGCACTTCCTCCTTGTTCCAGGTGGGATTTAAGGGAATTGCGAAAAACGGCAATACCTTGAGCATCAAGGTGATGGAGGGGCTCATCCAAAAGCCAGCACGGCCTTCCAGACAAATGAATGCGACAAAGAATCAAACGCTGTCGCTGTCCTTGGGATAACATCCCACAAGGAAGCTGAAGCAGAGATGTTAACTCAAACTGCTCAATAGCTTTAGCCAGCTCTTCTGCCGATGGAGAAGACTGATAAAGCGCTACCCCCTCCTCCACTTGCTGTTGAACTGATTCTTGAAGGCGTAGGGCAGATTTATGGCCCACAAAAGCAAGTTGACGGCGATGCCAAGGTGATTCTAGAGAAAGAACCGTGGCTCCAGCCAAAAAATGCCCACCCAAAGGGCGTACCCCCCCCATGAGGGTCTTCAAAAAAGTTGATTTACCCCCACCATTGGAAGCCTGCACCGCCAAAATTTTTCCAGGCTCAACCTTGAAGTTAAAAAACCTTGAAATGAAGCGAGGCAAGCGAGCCAATTGAACGTCTTCTCCTTCGAAAGCGTAAGGAGCGAAGCTCAATGGAAATTCTCCATCCAGAACGTTGTGGAATCATATCCCTCAAGAACAGGCAAAATATCAGGCATTCGAATACGCTTCCAATAAGCCACCTGAAGTTTTGGCGGATAAAAAGCAGGAACGCTATAAAATCCGCTCATTAAAACGCGGTCTAAGGCCTTAGCGTAAAGCTGCATGGTTTTATAAGTTTTAGCCGCAATGATGGCTTCAATCAGTTTATCCACAACGGGGCTATGGATACCGATTAAATTTTTACTCCCCTCCATCGTTGCTTGCCTAGATCCAAAGCAATCCCACAATTCATTGCCTAAGTTATAAGAAGCAGGAATCTTATCGAGCATCATTTCAAAACCAAATGTATCAGCAGCGTTTTCAAAAGTAGCAGAATCCACCAAGCGAACATCCATTTGGATACCCAGTTTTTTGCGAAGTGTCTCTCGATAA
The DNA here is from genome assembly GCA_051650945.1 of Alphaproteobacteria bacterium. GTDB lineage: Bacteria > Pseudomonadota > Alphaproteobacteria > Holosporales > JBOFFI01 > JBOFFI01. The sequence continues at coordinate 4,150 of JBOFRK010000086.1, read as the reverse complement.
TGGGAAACTATTTTTTCAAACGGACTGCCCGCAATCAACAAAAATGTAAAACGAAAAGGCTCACGCGTTTGTTGATGAAACAATTTACCTTTTTCGAAGCACCAACCCGATTCTTTTAAAAGCTCAAGAGCTTTTTGCTTACGCTGTCTTAGATCTGTTAAGCCACCATCCACAAATACAGACATGGGTTTTTCAAAAACAGCAGGAGAAAGCTGTTTCCGAAAAGGCTCTAGGACGACACGTTCTTTTGAACTAATCAGACCCGTTGCAGCAAAATCTGAATTGCTGAAAAAAGAAGTGATTCTTGTTCTGCTGTTTTCAAGTAAATTTTGGTTAATCCATTCAAAATCAAAAACCAAACCCAAAGCTTGACGAACCCGCGGATCTTGAAAAAGAGGTTTGCGGGTATTAAAGATAAACCCTACATGGCCAAAGGGGATTTTATGCGGAATATCTTTTAAGATTAAGTTACCTTCCCTAACTGCTTGAAAATTTCGCAGGGTAACCGCCTGCTTAGAAGTGAGGACTTGAAAATCAATTTGCCCTTTTTTCAACGATTCTAAAAGAACAGAATTGTCTCGAAAATAATCATAACGGATCGTCTTAAACCGATAAAACCCACGAGCGGCTGGCACAGCATCTCCCCACCAAGCTGGAACTCGCTCATAGGTAATGCTTTTTCCAGGAGAAATTTTTGCCACACGGTAGGGACCGCTTCCAAGAGGTGGCGTAAGATCTCCTTTATCTCCATTGGCTCCCTGGTAAAAACGACGAGGCAATACCGGCAATTGCCCCAGAATAAACGGCATTTCAGGATTAGAGATCTCTTTCAAGATAAAGGTGACTTGGCGATCTCCTGTTTTTTCGGCACGTTCCACCAACCTATAATAGCTCTTAAAAAAAGGGGACCCTTTTTCGAGCAGGTAATTGAAGGTAAAGATAACATCTTCCGGTAGAACAGCAGAACCATCATGGAAAACCGCTTGGGGACGTAATAAAAAAGTTACCCGGGTTTTATCTTCAGACACATGAACACCTTCAGCAAGGTAACCGTAGCCAGAACAAGGTTCGTCTGAACTCTTTTTTAAAAGGCTTGCGTGAAGCAGGTTTCCTTCGAGTAGAGCTAAACCCGCCGCAACTTCTCCTTTAAGCAGATAGGGGTTGAGACTGTCAAAACCCCCTAAAACCCCTAATTTGAAAATTCCTTGAATGGGTGTATTAGAATTAACATAAGCAAACGACGAAAAATTCTTCGGATATCTAACTAGACCAAAAGCCGCGATACCGTGCTTGAAGGCAAGCTTAAGAGCAAGTGGTTGTGCTGGTGTTGCTTTCCCTTCCGTCGGAAAAGAATCCACAACACAGCACAGGAAAGCAAAAATTCCAAAAAAAATTCTGCAACTAACTCTTTTTTTTTTGCACATGTCCTTCCCCCTCACAAAAAGATCTATCCGTCGCGCATAGTCTACCAATGCATGTGATAAAGCAATCCGATAACGGTGCCACTCATACAACTCGCAAGGGTTCCCGCAATCAAAGCTTTAAAGCCAAGGGAGATAATTTCATTCCGGCGTTCTGGTACCATGCCCCCAATACCACCGATTTGAATCGCAATGCTGGCAAGGTTTGCAAAACCGCACAGTGCATACATCATGATCAAGTTAGTGGTGGGATGGATAGGCTGATGATTCGGTGAAGAAAGCGAGATAAAAGCAGCAACTTCATTCAAAACAGCCTTTGTCCCTAAGAGACTACCTGCAAACACCGTTTCCGAAGCAGGAATCCCCATCAACCAAGCAACGGGTGACAAAAAATATCCCATAATCAGTTGGAGCGTAATGGGGTGACCTTGAAAAAGGGGAAGGGTTCCCAAAATTTTATTGACGAGGGCAACCAGCGCTAAGGCCACCACCAACATCGCCGCAATATTAAGCATCAACCGCATGCCATCGCTTGTCCCTTGGGAAATCGCGTCCATAGAATTTGCAAAATTATAGGGAACGACGATGTGCCCTGATGTCGTATCCCCCGTATGGGGAACCATGATGCGAGACACAACGACAGCGGCAGGAATACTGATAATCGAAGCTGTTAAAATGTGGGCAATAGGATCAACAATTGTTTTTTCCAAAATTGTGCTGTAAAGCACCATCAAGCTAACAGAAGTTGTCGCCATGCCAGCTGTCATCACTGTAAACAGCTCACTGCGCGTAAATTGACGTAAATAAGGTTTTACAAGGAGCGGCGCCTCTGTTTGACCAAAAAAAATCTTAGCGGCAGCACAAACACCCAACGCACCACCAACCCCCAGAATCTTTTGAAAAACCCATGAAAAGCCTTCTACGATGATAGGTAAAACACGCCAATGGAACAAAAGCATAGCAAGGGCGCTGATGACCATAATCATCGGCAAAGCTTGGAACATAAAAATGAACGTATGGGAACCCGCTTTCACCGCAAAGGGAACTTCTCCCCCTCCCAAATAGCCAAAGACGAAACTCGTGCCTTCTAGCATCGACTCTTTAAGGGCGTTGACCCCTTGGGAGATCCATAAAAAAAAATCTCGAATCACTTTTATTTTAATGATAACCGCGGCAAGGGCAAACTGAGCTCCAAACCCTAGCGCCGCCGCTTTAAAATTGACCAACCGTCTGTTTTCACTTAACAACCATCCCAAGCCTATAAAAACACAAATACCTAAAATTCCCTGAAAAACTAAAACGGTTTCATTCATGAGGGCCTCTTTTTCTAAAACTTACCAAGGTCATAACCTACAAGACCCTCCTCCTTAAATAAACCAATTTTTTACACAGATCTAGCAAAAAGTATGTTATAGAATAAAGAGATCATTTTCCTTTGTAAAAAAAGTGGGAACTATGAACGTGGCCCTGGATTTGCCATCCTTTTTTTTAGGTTTCTTTCTTTCAAGTTTAGGGTTTTTAGCTCTTTTACGCTTTCTCTCTTCACGCTCTAGAAGCAACTTTAAAACCGCAATTTCTGTGGCAACTGACGCACAACAACAGCTGGAAATTGCACGTCAACAGCTTCAAGAGAAAGAGACGCGCCTCCAAATTTTAGACGTTCATTTTAAGAAAAATCAAGAGCAATTTGAAGAGCGCCTTGCTTTTCTAAGCACTTCCCAAGAAAGCCTGGAAAAGCACCTCAAGGCCCTGTGTGGAGATGCCTTACAGGCAAACAACCAATCCTTTCTAACGCTAGCCCAGACGGTTTTAGAAAATTTCCAAACCAGCACCAAAGGGGCTTGGTCTCACCATCACCACGAGATAACCCAGCTGCTTACGCCTTTGTCTCAAGCCCTTCAGCAAGTTGACACAAAAATTCAAGCGTTGGAGAAGGCGCGGGTTGGAGCTTATGAAGGCCTCCAAGCCCAAATTTATAATTTAATCCAATCTCAACAAGACCTCCATGGCCAAACTTCTCAACTTACCCAAGCTTTAAAATCTCCCCAAACGAGAGGTCTATGGGGAGAGATTCAGCTAAAACGGGTTGTAGAAATGGCAGGAATGCTCCCCTACTGTGATTTTCGTGAACAAGTTTGCCTTTCAGATGAGATGGATAAACGTCAGCGCCCCGATTTGGTTGTGAATCTCCCAGGAAAACGACGGGTTATTATTGACGCAAAAGTACCCCTTACAGCTTATTTAGAGGCTTTAGACACAAAGGACCCAAACCTTCGCACAGAAAAAATGAAAGAGCATGGCAAACAGCTTCGCCTTCATATGAAAAAACTGTCTGCAAAAGCCTATTGGGAACATCTGCAACCGTCACCAGAATTTGTGCTGCTTTTCTTGCCCAGCGAAATTTTTTTAGGGCCCGCCCTTGAGCATGATCCAGGGCTTTTGGAATATGGCTTCGAATCTAACGTGATGCTTGCAACCCCCACAACCCTCATCACCCTCTTACGTTCCATAGCTTTTGGATGGCGAGAGGAAAAATTAGCCAAAAATGCAGAAACTATTCGAGAGCTTGGAAAAGAGCTCTATAAGCGCCTACAGGATATGTTACAGCATTTTTCAAACGTAGGGCGCCACCTTCAAGCTACAACCCACGCCTATAACCAAGCCGTGGGCTCTTTTGAGAGCAGGGTTCTTCCGGCGGCGCGACGTTTCCAAGAGCTTGGTGCTGTTTC
>JBOFRK010000085.1:0-2961 GCA_051650945.1 Alphaproteobacteria bacterium | reverse complement strand
TCTTATTTTGCTGATGGCCCAGATGGGCTCTTTTGTACCAGCCCAAGCGGCCCATATCGGCGTGGTGGACCGGCTGTTTAGCCGTATCGGCGCAGCGGATGACCTGGCGAGAGGGCAGTCGACGTTTATGGTCGAGATGGTTGAAACCGCAGCCATTTTAAACCAAGCAACCCCCCGCAGTTTTGTGATCTTAGATGAATTGGGGAGGGGCACCTCTACCTATGATGGGCTTTCTCTGGCGTGGGCTTCGATGGAATACCTTCATGACCAAATTCGTTGTCGAACCCTGTTTGCAACACACTATCATGAGCTTACTGCCCTTGAGAAAGACCTGCCGCTGCTTCGGTGCTACACCCTGTCTTTGAAGGAGTGGGAAGGAGATGTCTTATTTCTCCACAACATGCTTCCAGGTAAGGCTGACCGATCCTATGGCATCCATGTGGCCAAACGTGCCGGCGTCCCAGAGCCGGTTTGGGCGCGCGCGACCCAGCTGCTTCAAGCGCTGGAGGGAGAGAAGGCTCTGGTTGCCCTCGAGAAGGTGCCAGCAGCTCGGCCTCAACCTCAACAGCCGCTGCTTCCGCTAGGTTCTCCCCTGGAAGCGGCTGTAGCCAAGCTGAATCCAGATGCTTTGTCTCCCAAAGAAGCCCTTGAGGTGGTTTACAACCTGAAGCGCTTATTGGGTGAGTCATGTTGAAAGAACAGGGGATGTTACGTCACGTTTTTACCATTGGAAGCCTCACCCTCTTCAGCCGCATCACGGGGTTTTTGCGGGACGCCCTCATCGCTTCTTTTCTAGGGGTTAGCCCCCTGACGGACGCATTTTTTGTAGCGTTTAAGTTGCCCAATTTTTTCCGCCGCTTTTTTGCTGAAGGGGCGTTTAGCTCCGCTTTTGTGCCGCTATTTTCAGGTATGGTTGCTCAACAGGGGTTGACAGCTGCAACACGGTATGCTGGACAAATTCTCATCCTCATGATTGGTGCTTTGCTCACTTTCCTGCTTTTGGTTGAGCTTTGGATGCCAGAATTTTTAGGCCTTCTTGCGCCTGGGTTTTCTCAAACCCCGGAGCGCTTTCAAGATGCTGTGGCGTTGGCCCGCATCGCCTTCCCTTACATCTTTTTTGTATCCCTGGTTGCTCTTGTTTCAGGGGTTCTCAACACGCTTCAAAAGTTTGCAGCGGCGGCTTTTTCCCCTGTTTTGTTGAACATCTTCATGGTTGGAAGCCTTTTTGTTCTGGCTCCGTTTGTCCCAACGTTGGCCCATGGGCTGGTTTGGTCAGTCCTGTTTGCAGGTGCCCTTCAGCTGGCTTGGGTTTATGGCGTTTGTGTAAAGCACGGCATTTATTTACGCCCCTGTTGGCCAGTGCTTTCCCCGGATTTGCGAACATTTTTTAAGCTGTTATTGCCCGCGGCCATGGGGGCAGGTATCTTCCAAATCAATTTTTTCGTGGACATGCTGTTTGCATCATTGTTGCCGACGGGCTCTATCTCTTATCTTTTTTATGCCGATCGCCTGAACCAGCTTCCCTTAGGGGTGATTGGCATCGCCATCAGCACAGCGCTCTTGCCCAAGCTCTCGAAAGAATTAAGCCTTCAGCACCATGAAAAAGCTTTGGTGCTTCAAAACCGTTCTCTCGAGCTGGGGATGATCCTCACAATCCCTGCGGCCTTGGGCTTGATACTCCTGGCCTTTCCTTTGGTGAAGGTGTTGTTTGAGCGAGGCGCCTTTCAGCCCAACGATGTGCGCCACACAAGCCAAGCCCTGGTCGCCTTTGCAAGTGGGTTGCCGGCCTATGTGTTGGTGAAAATCTTTAGCACCAGCTTTTTCGCGCGCCAAGATACAAAAACCCCTGTGTGGATTGGTGCAGGGGTTGTTTTGCTGAACATCATACTCATCTTCTTCCTCTACAAGCCTTTGGCCCATGTGGGCATTGCCCTGGCAACCGCTCTTTCTGCCTGGGTGAACGCCGGGTGTTTGGTGGGGGTGCTCTGGCACCAAGGACATTTCAGGTGGGAGCAGCGTCTTTCCCAAGCCTTCCAAAAATTATTGCTTTGTTGCGGGATATTGGTGCTGTTTTTGGAGCTTTCCCGCCCTGCTATAGTTCCCTTATTTGAGGGAGGTCTTCTTTTCAAGATTTTAGGGTTGGGGTGCTCCGTTGGAGGAGGAGGGCTTTGCTTCCTCCTGACAGCAGCTATTTTTAAACTTTTTCCTTTCCCATTACGTCTTAAAACAAGAATCTAATGTTTTGTTAAGAAAAAAATAATAGCTTTCTAGCACATATTTCTCTTAAAATGAGTCTAGCGTAATTTTTAAAAGGTTTTATGACCATGCCTGTTCCTTCTTGCTTTCCCCAGCAACGTCCTAAAGCACTTTTGTTTGATTGGGACAACACCCTGGTCGATACGTGGCTCACGTGCTATGAAGCGCTTAATAAAACGCTCCTTTTTTATGGTCATGCGCCCCATACCCCTGAGCAATTCAGCAAGCAACCCCATCTGTCTTTAAGGGAAAGCTTTCCTTCGATCTTTGAGGATAAATCCCATGAAGCCGAACAGTTCTTTTATGATCAGGTCCATGGTACCCATCTAGAAACGCTTCGTCCCTTGCCAGGCGCTGAAAAACTCCTGCAATGGGCCCTCCAAAAAGGCGTGTATGTCGGTGTCGTCAGCAATAAAGCAGGGCAGCTTTTGAGAAAAGAGGTTCAACACCTGGGTTGGGGGAAATATTTTGAAAAAATTATTGGATCTTACGACACAGAGGCTGATAAACCGTCTCATATCCCGTTGTTGGCAGCTTTGCAGGACAGCTCTCTTGATCCAGGACACCATGTTTGGTTTGTAGGGGACTCATGCGTGGATATGCAGTGTGCTCAACGTGCAGGGTGCGTTCCTGTCGCCATAGGAGACAACGCTGCAAAACCTGAAGAAATTGTGGTTTTTGGGAAAGACTGCATTCGGCTTAGCC
>JBOFRK010000084.1:0-1822 GCA_051650945.1 Alphaproteobacteria bacterium | reverse complement strand
CCCACAATGCAAAGGCATGTTCCCCATAGCCGAAGGTGACGCGCACTGTAAAATCGAAGGTGCCCCCGTAGCCTTTGACGGGCACAAAACCGCCTGCGGGGCGGCTTTGATTTCTTCGGTGTAATGCCGCTGCATGAATGTGAAACCGATGTGGCGCGGCATTTACCCGGCTTTGTGTTTACTTTGCACAGCCACCCGCGTGATGACGTAAACCAGGACTGGTGGAATGTGGAAGTGCGCCACGAAGGCAAGCAACCCCAAGTGTTAGAAGAAGAAGCCCCCGATGAGCGTGGGCTGGAATATAGGGCCACGCTTATAGCCATTCCGCATGATACGCGGTTTGTGCCAGAAAATACGCATAAAAAAATGAAGAGCGTTGCACAAAGATCATTATTTCAAAAAATTTTTCCTAAAAGTAAATTTTTCTGCTGATTTTTCATTTTTTCACATTTTTCTGGTGTATTTCCCCCAATTTTAGTGGGTTTTTGCTGTTTTTCTTGCTTTTTGGACGCAAGTATCCCCTAGGCCCCTTGCGGGGCCAAGACATAGAGGGAGCGTTTTAAGTTATACGCTACCGCTGCTAACAAAAATTCATTTTCCACTTTTGCAAGGCCAATATAGCGGCTACGGGCAAGCCCATAGCAGCGTTTTAGTGTGCCAAATACTCGCTCCACAATATATCTACTTTCACTGATTTTTCGATTACGCGCACGTTCGTCAGAAGATAATTCGCGGTTACGCCATGCCCTGCTCATAATACCATCGCGTAATTTTTTATCCTCTAAATGCTGACTATTGCTTTTGCTGGTATATCCCTTATCACCATAGATCCACGCCTTTTCAGGAAGTGGTGTTTCATCGATAATTTGCCTAAATTGCCCTGTATCAGAAGCATTTGCAGGCGTCATATGCCCGCCAAGTACAAAGCCATCCCTTGTCTCTGCGGCAGCGTGAAGTTTGTATCCGTAGTGAAATTTCTTACCTTTTTTCAGCCAAGCAGCATCGGTATCATGGGAGTAGGTAAGGGTTGCAAGAGGCTTTTGCTCTGTCTCATCTTCTTGCCTATCAACCTGTACCTCTGGAAGGTCATAGGTTTTGCGTGGGCGGGCAGCCGATTCAATAATACTTGCATCTACAGCCACACCCTCGCGAAGTAATTTCCCTTGTTTTTCTAATTGCCAGTTAATTTTTTGTAGCAATATTTGCATAACTTTTTTCTCTGCAAGCAGGTTGCGAAAGCGGCAAATTGTGGTGTGGTCTGGCACAGTATCTTCAAAGGATAACCCAACAAAGCGGGCAAAAGAAACTCTGTCCAAAAGAGATTCTTCTGTTTCAGCATCGCTAAGATTGTACCAACGTTGCAGTAGAAGGATTTTAAACATCATTATTGCCGGGTAAGCCTGCACGCCTGGGCCAGCAGCATCACTGCGCCCCAAAGCATTTTTCAGCTTCTTTTCCAATGGCTCCCAGCAGATAGCGGCATGTAAAGCATCTAATTTCGTTGCCCGCTTGATACGTCGCTGGGAATAATAATCTGCCAATCCAAAAGCACCTAATTTGCGCTCCATATTGCCTCCATTGTCTTGTTCAGTAAAGGCAATCTAGCATGTTTAGTTATATATTTCAAGTAATTATTTGTAAATAATTTGCAACGGTCTTAAAATAGTTTTCCACCTTATGTGGGCGGCGTTGCTTTGAGCGCAGAAAGCTACGGAGTTTGTTCATCAATTCTGGCTTTGTCTTGGCCTTGCCAGTCCGAAAGATATTTCGCTTTATATCCTGATTAGCCAATTCGTCAGGATTCAACTCCGGACTGTACGAG
>JBOFRK010000083.1:0-3590 GCA_051650945.1 Alphaproteobacteria bacterium | reverse complement strand
TGGGCGTTTTTCTTATCCTGCGGCGCATGAGCCTTATTGGGGATGCCCTTTCCCACGGGTTGCTTCCAGGGGTGGCCCTCGCGTTTTTCTTTTATGGTTTTGCGATGTTGCCCATGACAGTTGGGGGGATGGCAGCTGGTTTGCTTGTGGCTTTGCTGGCAGGGGTTGCCTCTCGGAATACCCTTCTCAATGAAGACGCAGCGTTTGCAGGTTTTTACCTCATCTCCATGGCGTTAGGCGTTTTGCTGATGTCCCTCCATGGCAGCCAAGTAGACCTTATGCACGTTTTGTTTGGAACGGTGCTTTCTATCGCTTCTCCGACCTTATTGCTACTGGGAATCGTCACAACCATCACCCTTGTTTTGTTTGCTATTATGTATCGGCCCCTGGTTTTAGAATGCTTTGATCCCCAATTTTTCCGAGCTATGAGTGGCAAGGGAGCTTGGATCCACTTTTTATTCCTTGTTCTTGTCACCCTTAACCTGGTCGCAGCCTTCCAAGCTTTGGGAACCCTCATGGCGTTGGGCATCTTGCTGTTACCCGCCATCACAGCTCGCCTTTTATGTCGACAGGTTTGGCATTTGTGTGTTGTGGCCATTGGGATTGCCTGTGTTTCCAGTTATGTGGGTTTGCTGCTTTCATACCATCTCGCTTGGCCTTCAGGTCCCTCAATTGTTTTAGTCGCTGGTCTATTTTACGGCCTTGGATTGATGCGTGTGATGCTTCCCCGCTTGCTAAAAACTGTTTTTGTCGTGGGGATACTTTTGTGTTTTTCCCAAGTTGGTTGGGCAGGAGGCGTTCACCCTTCTAAGCCAAAGGTAGTGGTTAGCTTCAGTATTTTAAAAGATTTCGTTCACCAAATTGCAGGAAACAGGGTGCAGGTAGACAGCTTGGTTGGCCCTAACGCAGATGCCCACGTTTATGAGCCTCGTCCCCAAGACGTTCAAAAAATCCAAGAAGCAGATTTAGTCATTTTAAATGGATTTGGCTTTGAGCGATGGATGAAACAGCTTTTGTTGGCATCTGATTATCAGGGGATTATCATCAATGCCTCTGACGGGGTTCCTCCACGCCGTTTAGGAGCTGGAGGAGGACAAAAAATTATAGATCCCCATGCTTGGCATAATGTGCGCTATGCCCAAATTTATGTCGACAATATCGTCCGAGGCCTTGGGCGCACTTTTCCTTCACATCAGAAAGATTTTTCCCAAAATGCTCAACGTTATCACAAGAAATTGGAGGCGTTGGACCGATGGATCCATAGCATGCTGCAAGAGGTTCCGCCGGAGCATCGGCGTGTCCTCACAAATCATGACGGGTTTGGATATTTAGGGGATGCTTATGGGATTCATTTTGTATCTCCTTTGGGTTTGAGCACCGAGGGAGAGGCTTCTGCCCAAGTGGTGGCTTCACTCATTTACCAAGCACGGCAATCAAACATTACAGCTTGTTTCTTCGAAAACATTTCCAACCCACGCCTCGTGGAACAAATCGCTAAAGAAGGAGAGTTGACCATAGGTGGCCAACTCTATTCAGATGCGCTTTCTTTCCCCACAGAGCCCGCCCCAACCTACGAAGCTATGATGCGTTATAACGTGGAGCGACTCGTGCGAGGTATGATTGCTGATTCCGCTGTGTCTTCTACTTTGTCCGGAACATAATATCTTCGTTGAAGCCTCCCATCGGTTCTCCTGTCCTGTTGGAAGGCCTGAGATCTGGAACGGGGTCCGTCGGGGTCCGGGAGCGCTCTTGAAAATCTTCCCAAGGTCTTACTGGACGTGGACTATCTACTTTTTTATCCGAAATTACCGCAGAAGCATTACTTACAATGCTCACCAGAGCTAAAAAAAATAACGCAATTTTTTGTGCCTTTTCCATCGCATTGTCCCCCCTTTTTTTCTCAAAATCCATCAAAAACTTAAATCGTGAGGTATGCTATTCTTCATTATTATCACCACAATCTTTACAAGATTAGGCTATATAGAAAGTGTTAAAAAAGAGATAAAGATCAAATAAGGCAAAATATTCAAAATAAGATATATATTTTTATTTGTTTTTTTTAAAAGATTTACTTCAAGTTCGTAAGGCGAATTCGATAACGCAAGGAAACCGTTTGTTTCCCGGGAACTGTTAAGAGCCAGCGGATTTGTCGTTCATCTGATTGGGAGGTGTGGCTTTCTCGAGAAAGCGACCAATTTCCATCTGCTTTCTGAACCACCACTACGGGTATCGCATTTTCAGTTGGGTTTGTTAGGTCTACACGATAAGCAGATTCTAAAACCTTTTCACCCAGCTGCCGAAAATCTGTTTGTTGCATCTCTGCTTTGATTTTTGAGGAAAGCCCAAGAGGAAAGCTGAGAGAGGCCTGAACGGGTGTGTGGTCTACCTTAGTTTGATCAATGTAAAAGGGCCTGTCTTCTTGGTTACGTCCATAAATTTCAACGTTTCCTGCGGGTAGGGGAATTCCTAAGCCATTAGCTGATGAATTGATAAGGGAGAGCCAAATTTGGACAGGTAAGTTTAAAAGCTCTCCTGCTCGGTTTACATGAATATCTTTAGGTAAATAGATCTGATAGCTGCGGGTTACAGGAATATTTTTGACCGAAAGAAACGCAACGTTTTTCGTCATGCCTGCGTAAAGGTTGATGGAATTTTTTAAGGGATAGGTGTTGGGCTCATGAAAATTCATATCCGAAGGAAGTTTTGTTAGCTCTAATGGTGCTACTAATTGAATTTTTGCTTTCTTGAAATCGACATCACTTGTATTTTTTAAAAGCACCCAGCCATTCATGCTTAACTCATTGCGTTTGGGGTGCATATCTATGGTGTAGGATGCTTCCCATGTAATGCCTTTTGTAAGGTAAACGAACTCAATTCGATAGTCTTTTTCTTGGAAAGCTTTGACCCGTACCCGCATCACAGGCAGAAGAGAAAAATTTAGGGGAATTTTTTCAAAAACAATATCATCTGAGTTGATAGGGGCGATGTGATCTCCGTGATCTACCAACGCTTTTTTACCATTGATGGCTAAAAGACGCCCTTTAAGGGTGCGTTGTTCTCCCGTTCGCGCATTAACATGGACAACCCTGATTTGTTCTCCAACAGATTTTTCTAACAAACCCTCGTGGGTAAGCATTTTAGATGAAAAATTCTTTTCCGTAAATTCAAGATCGCCCGTGTCTAAACAACGAAGCACGAGAGAATCTGGTATTAAATCTTTGGGGAATTGATAAACAGAAAGTCGCGTATCTCCTTCTAATAAATGGACTATCCTGAGGTCAAGCACAAGGGCAAGATTTAAATTTTCTGGGAAAATCGTTAAAACAACCGGCCCCTGATTTTTTTGCACCACATCTTGCTGAACTGCGGCCTCAGCTATTCCAAAAAAGATAGAAGCCAGAAACGCCAAAAGTGCTTGGTAAAAGCCAGATCGAGGTATAGACATAAGATGGCGACTCCCCTTATTATTTTTTAACTGCATCAGCTTGAATGTGTCACTTTTCTGGGTTCTAAATCAAGAGGTGAGATAGACAGAAGGGTGTTTTCCTGGGAAACAGCACCAAGCTCTTGGAAACGTCGCGCCGCCGGAA
>JBOFRK010000082.1:0-1335 GCA_051650945.1 Alphaproteobacteria bacterium | reverse complement strand
CTTTGATCGCCGCTTTTTGAAAATGCTCCCCGAAGGTTTTTGGAGCATCTGGAAGCTTCAAAGTCTGCGTCACATTCTCAACAAGCCCCGCCGTTAAGATAGACGTCGCGATGGCGCGCAAACCCTCGGGCTTGCCCATGTCCTCAACCGCTCTGCCAACGTTGCCTTGGTGATTCATCGTTCCCACAACCGTTGCGGAAGCAACGGCCTGAATGCCAGCCTTGGCGGCAGTAATTTCCTCAACAGGCACCAGAACCCTGGCGTTCGCCAGGGTGTGGAGGAGGAGGAAAATGAGGGAAAGAAATTTTTTCAAATTGCTTTATCAGTAAAGTGTCTCGGTATAAAGTTTATAAAGAAATTCTTCAAAATCTTCAGCCAATAGTACTTGTTCAAACCCACAATCATGGTAAGAGACCCAAACTTTTCCATCTGGATCAATGCCTGTTGGATCACCGCTATAATCCGAAGAAATAACGTGCCAATTGCTAATATTAGGCCAATAATCAGAACGATACCGAAGTGTTACCTGAATAACATTACATGAAAAATCAGACATACTTTTCGTTTTTCTTAAACCATAAACTGGCTCTGAAGAAAAAAAACCTCCCCCATAAGCTCGAAGAAATTGAATATATGCCTCGCTAAATTTTAATCCAAGTTCTGCTTCCGCTTCTCTAATTTCTTCTAATTTGACGCCTTCTGCAAAATCTTCAGGAAATTCTTTTGCATGTTCAGCAAGTAAACTCCAGATATTACTTTTGCTCATTCAAAGCACCTCTTCGAATTAATTCTTGTTTGGCTCGTTCTTTTTGAAAAGCTATTCTAGTTTTATTCCAGTCTGTACGCTGCTCTACCGTAAGACCAGATCCTTTTTTATTCCCGAATGGGTGTTGAATTTTATTCCCTATTGAATGAGCCAAATCTGGAACTTCAACAATAAACGCTCCAGAATCTCTGTGATATTGTTGATGATGATGATGACCACGGAGATCTACACCATTAATATCTTTCGGAGCAGTTCCCTTTTTATAAATTTCTCGAAGCGTCCCCTCGTCCAAATGCTCTAAATTTCGCACCGCCCTAAACTCCACGCCATCAAAGATCACGCGCCCCTTTTGTTCCAGGGGTTGAATAGAAGAATTTGGCGAAAAATGAGTTTTGTCAACAACAACTGATCTCTTTGCTGGAGCCTCCAGCTTCTCCACCCGAGAAATCTTAATCGGGCCGGTTAATGTTTTGCCTGTTTTGCCGATGCTGGCGAGGGCTTGGGTTTTGCTTGGAACCAGGGATCCAACGGCACCCATGGTGAAGGCTGCTCCGTGGGAAGCCATGGTT
>JBOFRK010000081.1:0-2399 GCA_051650945.1 Alphaproteobacteria bacterium | reverse complement strand
ACCCATAGCTGAGCCAATACGCGTTGTTCTAGCGGCGGGGGGAACCGGAGGGCATTTGTTTCCCGCTGAGGCTGTTGCAAGAGCGCTTCATCCTGCTCGGGTTGCTCTGTTTACGGATGAAAGGGGGGCTCGTTTTGCCCATGGATCAGCTTTTGAAACGGTTTTAACCCTTGCATCTCCAAGCTCCAAAGGCTATTTCGGCAAGCTGTTTTTTTTGGGGGCCAGTTTTTTTCGATCTTTAAGGTTTTTATATGGCTTCAAGCCTCATGTTGTTTGGGGCTTTGGGGGGCTCGCAACCCTGCCTGTTCTTTTGGCGGCGTGGGTGTTGCGCATTCCAAGGGGCATTCATCAGGCAGATCGTGTGTTAGGAAAAACCAATCACCTTTTGTCTTATCTAGCAGAAACCCTCGCCACCACCTTTCCTGTTTGGGGCCTGGCGCCACGTCAACCCTCTAAGCACATCGTCCACGAGGTAACAGGGCTGCCCGTTCGTCCCAACATTGAAGCCGCTGCCAACACACCCTATCCCAGGCGCACCCAAGGCGAACCTTTCCATCTGTTGGTGCTGGGGGGAAGCCAGGGGGCAACAGTTTGGGGAACGGTTCTATCAATGGCTATCTCCCTGCTGGCCCCTGAAATTCAGCAACAACTTCAGATTGTGCACCAATGTCCCCAAGGGAATCTTGAAGCCCTTGAAAAAGCCTATCAGCAAACCCACGCGAAGGTTATCTTAACACCGTTTGTTGAGGAGATGGCCCAGGCGCTGGTTCAAAGCCACATGGTATTTGCGAGGTCAGGCGCATCAACCCTCGCAGAGCTCAGCGTTGTGGGAAGGCCCTGCTTTTTGGTTCCCTATCCCTGGGCCATGGATGATCACCAAACCGCGAACGCGGTGTATATTGTGGAAAGCGCTGGGGGATGGATGCTTCCCCAGGCAGACCTCACCCCAGAAAAAATAGCGGCTTTGCTGAGCCACTGGATTTCCTCACCGGAGATCCTTGAAAAAGCTGCCGAACAGATGGGGGGATGCCTTCCGTCAGGGGGGGCTGCCTGCCTTGCAGCGCTGATTCGCGAGAAAAAATATGGGAAAAAAGCTTCCAGGTTGCAAAAACGGCTTTTGTGATCGATTGACTTTTAATTTTTTATCATCCATGATGGGGCCTAATTTTGTTTAGCAAAAACAAGAATGGAGAAGATTTATGAAGCGCACGTTCCAACCTAGCCGACTCGTTCGGGCAAGACGCCACGGTTTCAGATCTCGTATGGCGACTCCCGGTGGGCGAAGTGTCATTTCGAGGCGGCGCGCAAAGGGACGCCTTCGGTTATCTGCTTAATTGGGGTGAGCGCGCTTTTTGGGTGTGCTTAAAACCCTTAGAATCTAAGAACAGGAAAGTTCCAGTTGGGCATTTGTACATTAAAGAAACGGCGTCAATTTTTGGCAGTTTCTGGTGGTAAAAAATGGGTTGCTCCAGCTTTTATTCTTCAAAAAGGCCAAGCGGCTTCTTCTGACACAGCACCTTCTTTTGGATTTGTTGTAACCCGAAAGATGGGCAAGGCTGTTGTCCGAAACCGTGTGCGTCGTCGCCTTAAAGAAGCCATCCGAGGGCTTTTGAAAGAAGATTTCCCAGTTCAACTGGCACATTATGTGTGTGTTGCCCGCGGGGACGCAAAAGAAACTTCTCTCCCTGTTTTGCTAGAACAATTGAAGCGGGCGTTTGCTTTTCTACGGGGAGGTTCAAAGCGTCCCAGGGAAACGGCTTTGCCCCTTGAGTAGCACCATCATGATTTCTTCTTTTTTAAAGCTTTCCTTGGGGTTGGGTGCTTCCCTTGTTTTAAGGTTTTACCAGGTATTTCGCCCCTTTTTTGTGGCACATCCTGTCCCAACCTGCCGCTTTGTTCCCACGTGTTCAGTTTACTGCGTTCAGGTGCTTGAGCGCTTTGGCCTTTGGAAAGGGCTTTTGCTTACAGTGAAAAGGTTGTTAGCCTGTCACCCTTGGGGCGCTTCAGGTGTTGATTTTCAAGATGAATCTGCTACAGTCATCTCGGAGTTTACCCTTCACCAGAGCAGTGTTAAAGGTAAAATGCTTCAAAAAAAGAAAAGAGATCTAAACGTATGATACCTGGAAATCGTAACATTATCATCACCGTCGTTTTAACGTGTATGATTCTATTGGGGTCAGAATATTGGCTGCGTCCTAAGCAAGCGCCGGTCTTGGAAGCTTCCCAAGCTGTTTCCAGTACGCCTTCCCAAGCTCCTCAGGTTCAACCTGATCAACGTGTTGTGGGGCGTCCCATAAGCCCTTCTCTTCCTGTGGGTTCAGCGCCAAAGCTTCCTCGTGAACAAGTACTCCAACAGGGCGAGCGCCTCAAAATTCAAACGGCTTCGTTGGAAGGCTCCC
>JBOFRK010000080.1:0-3098 GCA_051650945.1 Alphaproteobacteria bacterium | reverse complement strand
ATCCTTGTAAAAGGAGATTGGTTTTTTCCTTACATCAACAGCATGGGGCAGGTGTTTTCTTTTTTTTCAAGCCTTCGGGGCGATCTTTATGATACAGACCTTTATCAAAACCAAGCTGTTAAACACCAGGGCGTTACAGCTCGGTTTTTCCCCCAAGCTGGCGTAGAGTGGCGCTGGCCCTTTGCACATCAAAGCCTTCCCCTTGTTGTGGAGCCTATTGTCCAATTGGTGACCTCTCCCCAAGGAACGCCTTCTGCCAAGATCCCCAATGAAGATTGCCGTGGTTATCAGTTTGATGAGACCAGCCTGCTGCTTCCCAACCGATTGCCGGGTTATGACCTGTTAGATTATGGCAGCCGACTCACCTATGGTGGCCAGATTCTTTATCGCAGTCAAAAAATGGGAACTTTTTTGTTCTTCATGGGGCAAAGCTATGCTTTCACCCACCCCCACCCTGAATTTAAAGGCACAGGAATTGACCATCACCTCTCAGATTATGTCGGGCGAATCCTTTGGTCGGGGTTTGATGGCATGCTCCACATCAACCAACGCTTTCGTTTAGATCGTGAAAAATTACACACCAGGCTCAGCGAAAGTGAAATTATCTTAGGGCCAGCCCTTTTCAACGTGTCCGTCAATTATTTGCTTTTAAAGCCCTCTGCTTTAATCCCTAATTTGAAAGCCGTTGAGCAAATTTCCTGGGGGCTTTCTTCCCAATTCCATAAATTTTGGACGCTCTCTACGTCGTTTAGCTTTGACAAAGACGCTGCGGCTAATCAATGGAAAAGCCTTTCCCATGGGGTTGGGGTTGGTTACCAAGACGAATGCCTAACAGCAAAGGTAGAGCTGCTGAGAACCTATTATCGCTACCGAGATGTTAAACCAGGCTATACGTTTTTGTTGAGTGTTGTGTTTAAAAATTTGGGGGGTGTCTCTTACCAGCCACCAGAAAAAACAGGGTTCAATCCTAAAAAGAATTTCATCCGTTAATTATCTCGGACAATTCACGCATTGGTGGCACACGGAAAAACGGAAGGTTGCAAAGACACAGAAGGCTGCTAAGATAGAAAAGCCACTTATCAGAGCTCTTTTGATGTAAACACGCATATTAGGTCATTATGCCAGCTACTTCAGCTATCCAGTCAAAAACCAAATTTCCAGCTCCTTCTTCTGCGCTCACCCCTGTGATGCAGCAATATCAAAAAGTTAAGCAAGAGCATCCTGATTGCTTGCTTTTTTTCCAGATGGGAGATTTTTACGAGCTATTTTTTGAAGATGCCATCATCGCTTCTAAGGCCTTGGATATCGCCCTCACCAAACGGGGGCAGGATCAAGACGGAGAGGCCATTCCCATGTGTGGGGTGCCTTTGCACGCAGGCGAGGCTTACCTTGGGCGCCTCATGCGCCAGGGCTTTCGGGTGGCGATTTGTGAGCAGCTTGAATCTCCCACAACCAAAGGCCCGGGCAAAGGCCCTTTGCGGCGTGACGTTGTACGTATTGTGACCCCAGGAACTTTGACGGAAGATACGCTGTTAGACGCTAAGCATCACCAATTTTTGGTCTCCCTTGTGGAAGATAAAAAGCGCAAAACCGTTGGGCTGGCATGTGTTGATATTTCAACGGGTGAGTTTTTCTTAGAATCCCACACCATGCGGGGCCTAGGTTCTGCTTTGGCGCGCTTAAGCCCAAAGGAAGTTCTGCTTTCTCAGCAATGGCTTCAAGACCCTGATTTTTTTGAGCTTTGGGGGGATTGGAAAAAGCAGCTGACGCCCCTTCCAGCCAGCCGGTTTAACGTTGAAAATGGAGAGAAGCGGCTTCAGGGGTTTTATAAAGTGGATACCCTTGCGCCCTTTGGAGATTTTACACAGCAGGAGCTCGCAGCCGGGGGTACGCTCCTGGATTACCTCACCCTTACCCAAAAGCATCAGATGCCCGTGTTGGCCAAACCCCACAAGCGCTCCGTGAAAGGCTTTTTAGAAATTGACCGCTTCACACGGCGTAATCTGGAGCTGACCCAGGCCCTTTCTGGAGGAAAGCAGGGGAGTCTTCTGGCGCTGTTAGATCAAACCGTAACCCCTTCTGGATCACGCCTGTTGGCGATGCGCTTGGCGGCCCCCCTCGCAACGGTTGAACCCATTGAAGAACGCCTGGAGAGTGTCGCTTTCTTCACAGAGCACCCTGAAACTGTGGAGGCGTTGCGCAAGCACCTTAAGCAATGTCCTGATTTAGAACGTGGTCTATCAAGGCTGTTGATGGGGCGCGGATCTCCGCGAGATCTCGCCGCGTTAAAAGAGGGCTTTTTGCTGCTTCCCCTTATACGTCAGCTTTTAGAGCCCTTTGAAGCAGAGCTACGTTCTTTGGAGTTGAGGGGCTGTTTTTCTCAGCTACCCAAAACCCATGAGCTTGGCGGCCTTCTCCAAAGAGCCCTTAAGCCAGAGCTTCCTGTTTTAGCAAGGGACGGTGGGTTTATCGCGCCTGGGTATGAGCCCGCATTTGATGAGCTCTGTCGCTTGAGGGATGAGGGTTATCAACTGATTCAAGGGCTTCAACAGGCTTATGTCGTCCAAACAGAAATTAATTCCTTAAAGATCAAGTCCCACAGCGTTTGGGGGTATGTCATTGAGGTGAGTCAGTCCCAGGCCACAAAAATACCTCCAGAATTTATCCACAGACAGGCCTTGGCGAATGTGATCCGGTACACAACCCCAGAGCTTGTTCAGCTTGAGCAGCGCCTGAAAACCGCAGCAGACCAAGCGTTATCCCTTGAGCTTAAGCTTTTTCAAGCGTTGATAGAGCAGGTGCGCCTTGGGGCAGACGAGATCCGCCAGATAGCGAAAGCTCTCGCGGTTTTAGACGTTTCTGCTGCCCTCGCCCATATCGCTCAACATCATGGCTATGTGCGCCCTGTGGTGGATGCTTCGATCGCTTTTTCCATTGACAAAGGGCGTCACCCGGTTGTGGAAGCCTTTTTAAAAGAGAAGCAAACAGCGTTTGTCGCAAACGACTGCAGCCTCTCCCAAGAAGAAACCATCTGGCTTTTAACAGGCCCCAACATGGCGGGGAAGAGCACCTTTTTGCGCCAAAATGCTCTTATTTTG
>JBOFRK010000079.1:0-5134 GCA_051650945.1 Alphaproteobacteria bacterium | reverse complement strand
CTTTGATCGCCGCTTTTTGAAAATGCTCCCCGAAGGTTTTTGGAGCATCTGGAAGCTTCAAAGTCTGCGTCACATTCTCAACAAGCCCCGCCGTTAAGATAGACGTCGCAATGGCGCGCAAACCCTCGGGTTTGGCCATGTCCTCCACCGCTTTGCCCACATTTCCCTGGTGGTTCAGCGTCCCCACAACCGTTGAGGCAGCCACGGCCTGCACGCCAGCCTTGGCGGCAGCAATTTCCTCAACAGGCACCAAAACCCTGGCGTTCGCCAGGGTGTGGAGGAAAATGATGACGAAGAAGAAAAGCTTACGCATTTTCTTTGGATTCAACCCATTCTCTGAAAATACGGATCAGCTCCCGCAGGTTTTGAGGACCGCCGTCTGCACAAAATTTTTTGTCTTTAACGTAACAAATTACCCAGTTATTTTCAGTTCGTTCTTCATGAACTTTCTCAAAAGGAATTTTTTCCAAAAAAGTTTCTTCTAAGTCAATTTCTAAAGACCAACCAGGGTTTCCTAACGTTTCAATCTTCACACTAAATTCATGCTCCCAATCACCGTCACAGCAACTTAAATAATAATTTTCTAACCATTCAAATTCTTTCATGAATATGTCTCCTTTTTTTATTATTTTGGAATTTCGTCTGGTCTTGCTGGCCTAACCCCACCTGGAATATCCTTTCCCTTTACATGAGGGGCAGGAATTTTCACTTCTGTTTTTTTATTGGTATGAGGAGCTCCCTGTAAATCCACCCGTTTTTTACTATCAAATCCTGATGGATTTTTCGGATTTTTTGTATAGGTCTCATAATTCTTGATTTTTCCATTCGCGTCCATTTTAAAAACGGTATGGTCCCCATCTGCTCGAGATTCAGGCTTCATAACCTGATGGCGCCCCTTCCCAATCGTTTTTTGAGGCTTCTGAAGCTCTTTGGCAATCTCTTTGGCAGATTTTTGGGCGGTTTCTTTTTGAGCCTCTTGTTTTGCCTTCTCGGCGGCACGTTTGGCGAACCAATCTTTACCCTTTTTCCAAAGGAAAGCGCCCTTTTTAGCCGCGGCTTTAAGGCCCTCCACCACCAGTTTGTTATTATGCTCAACCGCCGTGTGTGCCGTATGGGCAGCGATGGTAACGTCTTGGCGCGTGAGCAGCGCTGCGGTCGCAGCGCTTAAACGTGCCAGATTGTGAGCGGTTTCGGTGTGTTCCTTGTTTGGCAAATCTTCTGGACGAAGGTGTTCCTTATTTTCCAATAATTGGGGAATACCCAGGGAAAGCTCCGCGACGGTTTCCCCGACCACAGAGCCAAGGGCACCTGCTGCTGCGCCGCGTCCTGGATCATCTGGATTTAAAATCGCGCCGGTTGCAGCGCCGACCAGGCCGTGGGCCAGCTTGTGCTCCAAAAAGCCAAGCCCCTCCAGGCGAGCCTCGCCAAGGTGTTGCGAGGAAACACCTCCCAGGGTGTCGGCAGCAAAGGTGGTGGCCCCGGAAATCAGCGCTTTCTCAAAGGTCTGGCCCCCGAGGGTGGCCTCAACCGGCACAGAAACTGCGGCTTTGATCGCTGCTTTTTGAAAGTGCTCTCCCAGGGTTTTGGGTTGCTTTGGAATGCCTAATTTGAGGGATGCGCCATCAACAAGCCCGCCAGTCAACCCTGCTAAGGCAATGGATTTGAGTCCGCTTGGCTTGCCCAAATCCTCCAATGCTTTAAAAACATTCCCCTGATGATTGAGGGTTCCCACGACCGTTGCTGTGGTGGCTGCTTGAAGGCTTGCTTCGACAGCGCCGAAGGCAAAACCTTGGGTTGCGCCTGTGATGCCGCTCGCGAGATCCCCCAGGGGTGTTCCCGTGGCAATCGTCACCGCCAGCGCCAGCACCGCTGCAAAGCCGGGGGTGAGGCTGAAAGTGGAGCGATCCCATTGTTCGTGGGTTTCCCCCACGGGGTTGATATGGAGCTGGGGCGCAAGTGGAAGCTCTTGCTCAGGGATTTCCTTTGGAGAGGGATGGATTTCCGCCTCCGCGGGGAGGGCATGAGAGGGCGCGGGAAGGGCGCGTCCCTCTTCCAAAAACGCCTGAAGCAGCGCCCCAACGTGGGGAGGCTGAAGGGAGGCTGGGTTGAAAGGCACCAGGGTTAACCCCTGGGGCTTTCCTTGTCCTGGCGGGGCGTCCAGATGGGCGTGGGCCGTGGAAAGCGTTAGGTTTTTAAATTTTGTGAACACGGGAGTGTGGCGGATATCTCCTCTGCTCTCTCCCGATTTGAAGAAGAGGTTGGAATCTGTGGAGCTTTCCACCCGCTCCAGCTTGTCGATCACAGCCTCAATCTGGGCCCTGGGGCTGGTGGCGTGAGCGCGTCCACTATAGTCCCCCCCTCGATCCACAAACCGCGACGCGCTGAGGGTTGCATCCTTGATATTCAGCACGTTGCGCCGGGTGGTTTGGGCGGTATAGCTGACGTCTTCTGAAGAAGAGCTAAACCAGCCATCCGATTCGCTGTGGCTGGAATGATGGCTGAAATCTTGGGGGCTGTTCGCCAGATAGGCGCCCCTAAGCTGGATCTTGGCGCTGGCGCCCGTCACCTCCAGCCCTGTCACCTTCAGGTTGCCTGGGGTTGCAATACGCAGATGCCCCACCTCCACCTGGGTCAGGCGATGTTGAATCCGCACATCCTTGCGCCAATTGCCTCCGTCCCCTTGGTGGCTGTGGTGCTCCGACGCAAGAGCCCCCACCCCAATCTCCCCCTCAGACAGGAGGGTGAGCTGTTTGGGGATGAAAGTCTCGAAGCTTTTACAGCCGATGCAAAAATCCTGACTGGCGTCAGGATGAGAGAAGGGAACTTGCGCTTGGACAAAGGTGTGGAGGAAAATCAGACAGTAAGAGAGGAGGCGCTTGATCAAGGGTTTTGCTCAAGAAGGCTACGTCACCGAGGGTGGATATTTACTAAATCGCTCGATCCAGCCATCTTCGCCACAAGGTTCTGTATACAACCCATCACTTATATCCAACAAACTCGCAGGTTTTTTATTTTTGTCATAATAAACAATGTCAAACTCGTCATATTTTTGCTCAATCATCCAAACAAAATAATGAAGCGTCAAATCAACTGTTTCAATTGCAAATTTTTTTATATTTTCTTTATAGTTAGATGATAAGTCTTTAAAATTCTGATAGGAGTTTTTTCCTATTTCATCATGCATTCTTTCTATCACTTCGTCCCTAACCATTTTCATTAGCAATTCGCCATATCTATCCAGTATTTTTTGATTTTGATTCATCCTTATTTCCTTTATTTTTTTCCCCATGGTATGTTTATTGGCTGTGTTACACCCATTTTCCTGAGATCCTGAAGCGATTCTGCTACGATTTTTCTAGCCACTTCCCTAGACTGACATCCGCCCTCCATTAACGCCTCAACAGCAATTCGGGTGTGCTCTCGCATGGTATTTGGGGAGCCGCTTGCAGCGAGTTCTCGAAATAATTTTTGTTGAGCTACTCCAACTTTTTCATGTTTTATATTCAAACTCTTCATCAACTCGTTACTAATCGAGAATCCTTTCTTTGGGTCATAGTTGGGATGTCCTTCAAAAGCCTTTTTAGCATGAACATGGTGCCCTTTGACAAGCCTGTATTCTCCAGCAAGCTCCAGATCAAGTGCCTCTAAGGCAACGTTCCTAGAAGGTACCTTTTGGGAAGCCTTCCCAACACCTCCGCCAATCCATCTCTTCCCGCGTTCGACGGCGCTGGTGATGGACTCACCAAGTTTTGCCATGATGGGATTTTCTGCCACATAGGCGGCCCAGGCAGCCTCGGCAACGGGGTAAATTTTGCCCGCAATTTTAAAGCCCTGCTTGATGGCGGTGCCTCCCACAACAGCCACGACAACCTCAACGCCAGCTTGTTGAAGCGCTGCCTCAGGGCCCTCCGTTTGAGCAGTTTGGTAGAGATCATAGGCCGACCAAACGACCAGACCGCCGGCAATCAGGCCTGGAATCAGGTTGTTTTCCGTCGCAGTTTGGGCCGTGTGGATGGCCGTGCCCACCTCTTGTTTTGCTAATAAGGCCGTTCCAGCGGCACCGATTTGCCCAACATTTTTGGCAACCTCAGCAGCCTCTTTGAGGGCTGTTTCATAGTCTTTTTGAGAGAATCCGCGACCCTCCAGGGCTGCGCGCTCAGCCACTTCTCCCAAAACCCGCGTCGCCATTTCTTTAGGATTTCCAGCAATCGCTTCCGCAAGCATTTCTGAAGTGACGGCTCCCCTTGGAATGCTATATGAAGTTCGGTCAATTTCCGCAAAATAACCACAAACCCTGGCGTTCGCCAGGGTGGAGAGGAGGATCAAAAAGCAGAAGAGGAGACGTTTCACAAATAAATTTTATGATCTTTTTTATAAATTTCGAAAATTTCTTCTGCTGTATAACTTTTTTTAGAATAAAAAATAAAATCTAAGATATTGGGAAATTCTTTTAGTTCATTTTCAACCCATAAAGCTAATTGCTCGTCTGTCCCTTCTCCACTCTGTATTTTTTTAATAATCTCTAACACGTTTTTGTCAAAATCATTTTGGTTTTGCATTAGCCCCTCCCCCGAAATGATGTTTTTTATCCAAAATTTCCATATGAAATTTTGGGGTTGTGATAACAATATTAGATAAATCGTAAACAGGTCCACCATGTTGAACTGGTGTTGTATGATGCAATTCATAAGTTTTTCTTGATCCAATAGATTGATTGCTCAAAACTACTGGTGCATTTCCTTTGGACATGCGCGCTAAATTAGGTGTTGAAAATTCATTTGAGTAATTTGATTCTCCAACCGTTTTCCAGAAGTCAGATCGAAAATCATCAAAATTATTAAATGTTTTATTGGATAATTTTTCTCCTATTTCTTTAGGTACTAATCCTGCATTTCCTTCAGAACCCCGTAACATTTTTTTGTGCTCAGACAAATTAGAACTAGCTGTAACGTAACCAGGTTTATATCTTTCGTTTACTATGCCAACTCTTTGTTCCTTCTCCACCCGAGAAATCTTAATCGGGCCGGTTAATGTTTTGCCTGTTTTGCCGATGCTGGCGAGGGCTTGGGTTTTGCTTGGAACCAGGGATCCAACGGCACCCATGGTGAAGGCTGCTCCGTGGGAAGCCATGGTT
>JBOFRK010000078.1:0-6739 GCA_051650945.1 Alphaproteobacteria bacterium | reverse complement strand
GCTCCCTTTGAGCTGCGGGCGGGCTGGGTTCTTCATGAGCCAACAGGTGAGTTTACCCAACAAGCCCAAAGCGTTTTAAGAGATGGAAAGCCAATGTTTCTGAGGGGCCTATAAACACCTGGGGCCCCTCAAAAATGTTGTACGGAAAAAAACGGTTTATTCTTCTGAGCTTTGAGCGGCTGAATCGCTTAGAATAACAGCTTCTTGTTTTGCACGTGTGCTCCATTTATCTATGTGCTCTTGGAGGAAGGATTTAAGGTTTTCGGTGGCTAGTTCGGTTGCTTCGTGATTCTTTTTGATAACAAATGCCCAAGCATCTGGAATAAATTGCGCAAGAAAGTCTATAATATCAGATCGTTTATGACCACTGACATTCTCAAAATTTTTCTTGACTGCAAAAGTGGATAAATCATCTAATTCTTCGGCTAAAGAAGTATACGAGGTACTGAGAAATTCATCATCAGGGAATTTTTGCCTCAAAGAATCTAAGATCATCTTTCCATAATTTTTAATTTTTTCAGGTTTATACAGAGTAAAATTACAAGCTAGGGTATTTAATTCATAAATAGAAATCTTTTGAAAACAAGATATTTTAGAAGGCTCCCTACGCATGTCGTCAGGAGAAAGAAAGTTAGACCATTTTTGCGGTAGTAACTGTGCTGAATTTTCATCAATGCTATCAAGCAAATTTTTGTAAAACGTTATTTTTTCAAGGGAATTCTTTTTTTTTTATTTCCTCCTAAATCGTTTTTCCACCTGTTACTCGTATCACGCAAATAGAAATCTTGAATCATCTGTGTTCTACATCCATAACGTATTGCTTTTTCCCGCAAAAAATTTAGCATGTTCTGAGATGCAACAGGGGGAAGGAATTCCGGGCTTAAAGTTTCCAGCTTTGAGATTAATGATTTGATGGAATCTTCGAATTGGATAGAAGAATACGATGGAGATTCTAAAATTTCTTTAAATTCCGTGTTTTCCTCCAAAATTCTCTTAAGTGTTACCCCGTCGCTCTCAGATTTTTTGAACGAAAGCTCTCCTCTCTCGACAGCCTCAATCAAGTTCTGGACTTTTAAAGCTGCTGCTTCATAATCCTCAGAAGCTACGTGAACAAGCTTATCAAATATCTTCTTTGCATTGGGGCCCTTGCTTTCTGAAGCATTGTGTGCTTCCTCCAACACCCGTAAACGGTCTCCTGCATAAGAAACTGTTGTGGCTGTTGCGCAAGTAAACATCAAGAATAAAAATTTTTTCATTTTGTGACCCCATTTTGAATTTTTATGAAACTAAAAAAATCATAAATTAATAAAAGATTAAGTTCAAAATAAATAAAATTATATATTGTTTTTTAATCATTTTTATGAATTCGCATCACGAGCAGGAAGAATATCAAAGCGTCATTTTATTAGAGAAGATTTTCCTAAAACAAAGAAAAAGAGGCGCCGCAGCCGCAAGAAGATTTGGCTTGGGGGTTTCGGATAACGAACCCAGCTTCCATAAGGCTTGCCTCATAGTCCAACTCAACGTCTGTAAGAAATGGGAGGGAGACAGAATCTGTCACAACCCCAATGTTCTCAAATTCTGCAAGCTTCACATCCCCATCAAGCTCTGCAAGATGATCCTCAAGCTTCATGTCATACTTCATCCCTGAACATCCCCCCGCATCCACGCAAATTCTAAGCAAAAGAAAGCCTCCAGCTTTTTTTTGAAGCTGCTTCAAATGCTCTAAAGCATGGGGAGAAACTGAAAATTGAACAGCCATAGGGTTTTGCTTAACGCTCCTCAAGAGATTCATCACCTCCATGGTAAAATAAGCAGCGGCAAAATGAAAGGTGCTTTAAGAAGATTAATGCTTTTTTCGTTTGCGGTGAGAAAAAGCTTTCAGATCTTTCCGGATTTTTTTCTCAAAAAGAGGACGTGCCATTTGTCCACGGTTAATGAGGTGAGCAATGGAAAGGTTGGAGCCAGCCCCCGCGTGATCTTTTTTAAGATGATTTTCTGAGGCCACAGGCAGGGGAGCAGCAAGGGCCCGGGAGATAAGGGAAGGAATAGCGTGAGGCCCCTCCAAATGGGTTTTAGCAGATAAAGAAGCAAGCTTGATCTCTTGATTTTGATTTCTCGAACGTGGCACTGCGCCTGTTAAAGAAGCGAGGTTTTGGGGAGCCACAAACGCAGTGTTGATCAACTCTGTTGTGTGTGCATCTCGCCAAAAGCGATTCTTTCCCCCCATCACCACGACAATCAAGCGATGCCCTTTTCGCTTGACTGAAGCCGCAAGATTAAACCCAGAGGCTGCGATATAACCGGTCTTCATGCCATCGACACCCTCTACTTTCCCAAGAAGATGGTTGTGGTTTTTGTGGGTAATGCCTCGAAACTGAAAGGCCGTTGTTTTAAAATAATTTTGGGACGCAGCTGGAAAATCTCGCCAAAGGGATTTGCTGAGGATAGCCATATCCCGCGCCGTCGTTTTTTGCAATTTATGGGGAAGCCCAGAGGCATTGTAAAACTGCGTTCGTTGCATACCGAGTGCATGGGCCTGACGGGTCATACGCTTTGCAAATTGGTCTTCAGTTCCATCCATGAATTCAGCAAAAGCCACCGCAGCATCATTGGCAGATTTTGTAACAAGGGCCAAAATAGCCTGACGAACCGTTAGGGTATCTCCTTTTAGCAACCCAAGCTTTGAAGGCTCTTGACGTTGAGCGCGGGTCGAAACAGTAATGGGTTGATCAAGGGAAATTTTCCCCTCACGTAGCGCTTTAAAGGCCAAATAAAGCGTCATCATCTTGGTTAAAGAAGCGGGAAAAACCTTTGTGTCAGCGCTTGCTTCGTGAAGAACCCGACCCGTATCAGCCTCCATAACAATAGATGCATAAGGCACAGAAGGCCTATTTGCAACGAAACGTTTCTTGGAAAATGCTTCTGAAAAGGGCGCAAATACCCCCGAAAAGAGAAAAAAGAGGGTAGCCCGCAAGAAAAAATTTTCACCCAACCACGAACACCGTAAAGAAAGTTTTTGCATCATTCTTTTAAATCTTTTGCTTTATTTATCCAAAAACTCTAAAACGTTCTTCCCATAAAATCAACAATAATTTGCCATTTTTTCCAAAAAAACAAATTTCTGGGGTTTTTAAAAACGCAAAAAAGACTTATTCTCTTTTATCCGTATTTTGTTAAAATTTTCTTAGCGGCCAGCAAATAACTATCAGAAAAAGGGGATTTTATTATGGCAGAAAATATCAAAACATTCATGGGTGCTACGTTGATCGGTTTTTTGGGGATTTTTTATGGTTTTCAAGAGGGGTGGGCTTTGGAAGGGCTAACCTGTGCCCAACTCATTCGCGCTCATCCACTTCCCTACACAGATGGGCGTGTGGGCTATTTTTGCGAAAGGGCTTTTCAAGCGTGTTTGTTGGACAAAATCACCGTCATTTCACGGGAAGAGCTTGCGAGCAGCCCTGAAAGCCAAGAAAAAAAACTTGAACTTCAAAATTTATCCATGTTGGCTGCCAACAACCGTGCTGAAAGAGAAAAATATTTAGCAGCTTGCGTGCTTACGTTTAATTTTTTTGAAAATCCTAACAATGCGAGTAAAGTTTTTAACGAAGGGTTTTAGATAACCGTATAAAAGAGATAAAAAAACACCAAGGAACATTATGTCTGACGAAGAGAAAATTCTGGAAGGGCTTGGGCGTTATTTCCAAACATCTAAAGCCGTTGTGGGGCTTTTGGGTAGGGCAGCAGGAGAAAAATATTTAGGTATTTCTTGGGATCAAGCCTCTCACGCCAAGCAATTGAGGGATGTGCTCTCTCAGCTCAAAGGGCCTGCCATGAAAATCGGCCAGATCTTGGCAACGGTGCCTGATATGGTTCCTGAGTCTTATTTCCAAGAATTTTTACAACTCCAGTCTTCTGCTCCTCCCATGGGATGGGGATTTGTAAGGCGGCGCATGCGGTCTGAATTGGGAGATGACTGGGAAGCTCGGTTTAGGCATTTTGAAAGAGAGGCAAGTGCTGCTGCTTCTTTGGGGCAAGTGCACAAGGCTACCAGCTTAGAGGGGGGCCCCCTTGGATGCAAATTGCAATATCCCAACATGCGGGAGACCCTTGAAACAGATCTAAAGCAATTAGGGTTTGTGTGTCAGGTTTATGAGCGAACCGGCGGCGCTATCTGGACCCAGGAAATTCAAGCAGAGATTCGGGAGCGCCTGTTTGAAGAGCTTGACTATCAACACGAAGCCCGCAATCTCAACCGGTTTCGCGCCATGCTGGCCCATGAGCCAGGCATCCAAATCCCTGAAGTGATCCCGTCCCTTTCAACAACTCAGTTGCTCACCATGACGTGGCTGGAGGGAGAGCCTTTCTTAAATGCGAAAGACAGTCCCCCAGCTGTTCGAGAGTGGCTTGCAGAAAGGCTTTTCAAAGCTTGGTATAAACCTTTTTACCACTATGGCTTGCTCCATGCGGACCCTCATTTTGGAAATTATAGGGTTCAGCTGGGGGAAGACCCTCAGCTTAACCTCTTGGATTTTGGATGCGTTCGCGTGTTCCCGCCTTTTTTCGTGAAAGGGGTTTTAGACCTTTACCAAGGGTTTTTAACGGATGATCCAGATCTGCGGGCCCATGCCTATGAAACCTGGGGGTTCAAAGCGCTTAATCAAGAGCTGCTGGATGCCCTCAACCACTGGGCACGCTTTTTATATGGTCCCTTGCTCGACGACCGCGTTCGGCCCATTGATGAGAGTTTTTCGGGCAATCCAGGCCGGGAAATTGCGGGGAACGTCCACGAAGCTCTCCGCAAGCAAGGTGGAATTCGGCCGCCACGCTTTTTTGTGTTTATGGATCGTGCTGCTGTTGGGATTGGGTCAGCCTTCATCCATCTGCGCGTCTCCCTCAACTGGCATCGCCTCTTTCAAGAGCTGATCGAAGGATTTACCCTATCCCAGCTTGAAGAGCGCCAACAACACCTTCTGTCTGTATAGATTTTTATAGCGAAGACATTTTATTTTAATTTTGCTCTGCGTTGTTCGTCGCTCACTTAGATTTGACTAGGTGTTTAGACCCATATCTTAATATCGAAGCATGTGAAAAAATGGCAAAACATAGGTCAGTGCATTATCAAGAAAAGCAAGGGTTGCTGAAGAATCTGGCGATTCATCTTGAAGCCATTGCCGAAACCCAAGAAGGTAAAGGCCAAGCAAAAGGGGCATCCCAAGGGTTTGGGTGCAGGCAGGCGCATCTCCAAAGGAAACTTCTGCCATAAATTTAACGTAAACCAGAACCTTTCTTGAAACAGTGCACGCCAAACCAGGGTTTCTTAAAGAAGCTTCATAAATCTCTTTGCACCATCTTTTGTAAGGTGCTAAAACCTCCAGCCTTGCAAGGATCAACTCAAAAATCTGATCTTTCAAGCTCTCAAGCCCTTCTAGATAAACCTGATTCCGAGCTTTTTCATCTACATAAACCAAGAAACGCGAAAGAAATGCTTCCTTGGAAGGAAACAAGGCCTTAACAATATCGAGGGGCACGTCTGCCCGCTGTGCAACGTGTTCAAGGGAAAATGCTTCCCACCCTTCTTGGGCAGCGCAGGCCAAACCAGCTTCAAAGATAGCTCTCTCTATAGGGTCCTCAAATTCTGGTATCATCTTTCGCATTCCTCACCACCACGCTCAAACATGGTGCGCCCAGCGGGAATTGAACCCACGACCCCAGGATTAGGAATCCTGTGCTCTATCCAACTGAGCTACAGGCGCACGATATGCATATTCACTATTATATACATGATCTTGAGGCTGGAGAATATGAAATTATTCATCTGATTCATATCTATAAAAAACGATTTAATTCAAATAGATAATAAAAATTTTTTTCAACCAATTGATTTTATGCAAAATTAAAAAAAATATTAAAATTAACTTATTATTTTTAAAGGATAAATGCTTTGGGCACGTTGAAATTTCTTATTTTTTTAGTTATATATTTTTCAAATTTTCCTCAAGTTTTGGCTGGCAGGCAATCCTTCCGAGGTATCGAAATTCTTGAAATTAAGGGGCCTTCTGTTTCGGTCAAACGGCATGCGTCACCTGAAGAATCTGTAATTTTAGTTGATTTCCCTGGTGAACCCCCCGCACTCTACCGCAACAAAAATCACCTTACTATCATTCAAGTCCTTTTTGACCATCCCCTCACGGTTTTTCTTCCCCAAAAACCTCTCGAACATCTAACTTGCGAGTCCTATTTTGAAGCTTGGAATATTGAGCGCACCCTTGAACCCCTCACGCTTAAAGTGAAAGGAGAAAGGGCACAGATGACCCTCCTTGAACATATCAATGCCGACATTGAAGCGATTGTGTCTGATGCTGGATCAATTCTTATTGGTATTTTAGAGGCTCCATTTGCAAAACTTACAGTTACTGCTTCAGAATATGGAACCTTTGAAGCCTTTGGGAAGGTTGGATCTTGCAGTGGGTCTACGTCTACTTCAGGGCTTATTCGGTTTACAGGTAAAATTATTAATCCACCTGCGATTGTTCCTATGGAGGAAGGTTCTATAGTGGGTGTTCGAGAAGGTATTTGTTATGTAGAAAACCATCCAGATTCTTTATAATTTTCGCTTTTCAGAGATAATCCAAGGTCGGTTCCCTTGAATGTCTCGGCCATGTTTGATGCGTATCCCTTCCTCCGTCAACCAAACCATATAACTTCCGTTGCGTTTTAAATCAAGGGAATGAATGTT
>JBOFRK010000077.1:0-8006 GCA_051650945.1 Alphaproteobacteria bacterium | reverse complement strand
AAGGGGATTAATCGTTACATCAAGACCAGAGCCATACAGATGCTCCGTTGGAGAAGTAAAAATGCCATCCCCGAAAAAACTTTTTACATAACTGCTGCCTGCATCAACGTAATCCATTAAAAAAAATCTCCTCAACGTGTCTATATTCAAAAAGCTATCCCCGTTATGATGTGGAATATTTCCAAGGGCAACATAGTCATCGCCTCCGGGGAAAAGAAAAAATTTCCACTTTCTGTCTGCATCCTGTTTATTAAGAGAAGAAAATAAAATGGGATTAGCAGATGCTTTTAGTGCCTTAGCTTCGTTAGAAAATTCCGAAAAACTGAGTTCAATTTCCCCGTATGGTGCGTAGATCCCGGCAGGGTCATGGTCATTGTTCTTCACAAAAGGATGTTTATTACCTAAGGATTCACTAAAATCAGGAAAAAATTTGGCATAGCTATAAACAGCATTTTGATCCAAACTCTCTAATTCAATTTTTTCTCCAAAATCAAGCTTCTGAAGCCAACTTGAAACATTTCCATACTCAGCATTTGTCTCCATCGTTGTAGCTAGCTTTTTGATATCACGGATGTAAAAACAAGAATAAACTTTCTTTTTTGCACTATTTCTTTGTGATTCAACAACTACTCCATGTGAATCCAACCCTTTTTTTCCAAAATGATTCACTATTGTTTTTGACATTAATTCAGGCGCAAAATCAGTGGACAGCGTTATGCAGGCAGACTTATCAAGCCATCTGGAAACTCTGTTCGATCTCCCTTGATCTCCAGGGGCTCCCCATCCATTTTTTGCTGCAAATTCTTGGCTCTGTTCTAGCATACGTGATGCTTCATGTACATTTTCTTCCCGTTCAACCCAAGGATTTGAATTAAAGCTAACAGACGGTGAACTCGCTCCCCATACCATCTCTGCGTTTCCTGAAGCTACACCACTTGAAAAGGGCGCCAGCGGACCGGCAAAAACAGGCAAACTATTGAGACAATACGCAGCGATTACTAAGGAAGATGTTATTTTTTTTTGCATTTATTATTTCTTTCATTATGAATTAACAAAAAATATCCAAAAAGAACATAAATGAATGCAAAATGAATGCAAAATAAATACTTTATTTATTTGATAATTTTTATTTTTTCACTCCCCGATAAGTGACGCGCTCCTTTCAATAAGGACTTAAGAAAGATATAGGGATTCTTTTTTTTAAAGGAAAGGTGGTTGCTTTTTTCACAATTCTTGTTTACAACTGATCAAGACTTCTTAAGAAGTGTCTTTTTTGATGTCGCGGGGTAGAGCAGCCCGGTAGCTCGTCAGGCTCATAACCTGAAGGTCGTAGGTTCAAATCCTGCCCCCGCAACCAAATTTTCTGTTAAGGAAGTTCTACGGGTTTCCTTTGCAAGATTTCAAAATTAAATTCTCCAGCGCTTTTCAAACAATGCGCGATTTTTTCTTTTTTGCAAAAAGCTCTGCAGATCGTGTTGCCAAATGTTTTCCCTGGCCAGGGAAGGTCTACAAAACCCTCTTTAGTTGGGATGGAAATTGTAAAATCTGAACAACTTTTCCGATTACAAGCCCACCAACAAAATTGATCCATCGTTTTCCCCGCAGCTTGCACAAAGGGCCTGTCTATAGCAGCCCTGCATCCTGTTAAATCAATCGCCTTTTTCCCCCCCAGGTAGGTGACCCCGGAGCATTTTTTTAAACATTGCTTTTTTATTTCTGTAATTTTGCAAAGGACGGGAGGAAATAAAAGGGGTGGATTACAGATGATGGGGCAAAGGGTGTGGTCACCAAATTTATAGATTTCCTCAAGCACATTAGGCTGTTCAGCTGCTTGAACAGGTTGAACAAGAAGACCCCAAAGAGCCATCATAGCGATGCGGCTTTTTTTATCCATGAGGTTTTCTCCCCCCTTTGCAGAATTTTATTTTCACTTTATTTTCAATAGATTAAAATAAAACTGTTAAAAAATAGTCAAATGAAACCAATGGGCAGCGGTGAATGATTTCCCCCCTTTTGTCAGAACCAGAAATCAGCTATGTTCTAGATATCTTATGGTTAATAATGGAAATCGTGAACGAGAGATGGAATGGGACTGGAAGGCACTTTTGGGGTTTGAGACACCCCCGGCTGAAACCCGCTTGGTGGTTGCCATGTCGGGAGGGGTAGATAGTTCCGTCGTTGCGGCTCTTTTGGCCCAAGCGGGATATGACGTGGTAGGCATTACCCTCCAGCTTTATGATCAAGGAAAGGTTGCCCAACGAAAGGGCTCTTGCTGTGCAGGACAAGATATCTATGATGCCCGTTTAGTTGCAGAGCGGATGGGGTTTCCCCATTATGTTCTGGACTATGAATCGCGCTTTAATGAGGCAGTGATAGAGGACTTTGCAGATGCCTACCTGCGGGGTGAAACCCCCCTTCCCTGCGTTCGGTGTAACCAACAGGTTAAATTTAAAGATTTGCTCCAAACAGCCCGAGAACTTGGGGGGAAAGCTCTGGTGACGGGGCATTATGTACAGCGCCTGTTTCACCAGCAGGCGGAGCTGCATCAAGCTTTTGATATAACCCGGGATCAAAGTTATTTTTTATTTGCTACAACCCAAGAACAGCTGGATTTTTTGAGGTTTCCCCTAGGAGGGCTTTCAAAGCAAGAGACGCGCTCGTTGGCCCAAAACCTCGGGCTGACGGTTGCAGAAAAGCCAGACAGCCAGGACATTTGCTTCGTACCCAATGGTTCCTACGCGAAAATTGTTCAGCAGCTGCGCCCTGGAAGCTTGGAAGAAGGGGATATTGTTGACGTGAACGGTCGCGTTTTGGGAAGGCACCAAGGAACCATCCACTACACCATCGGTCAACGCAAAGGGATCGGCGTTGGAGGACAAGAAGAGCCTTTCTTTGTCCTTAAAATTGACCCTTCCAAACACCAGGTGGTGGTGGGCCCCAAGGCTTTTTTGGCTTGCCAGGAGATCCACTTGAAAGAGGTTAACTGGTTGTTGAACGAGGGTGACGATCCAGAAATCCCAACGGAACCTCTCAATGTTCAGGTGAAGATTCGCTCCACCCGGCCGGCCGCGTCTGCTCGTCTTTTTTTGAGAAAAAACCAAACAGCTGAGGTGTTGTTAGATGAGCCAGAATATGGCGTTGCATCAGGGCAAGCTTGCGTCTTTTATCAGGGAACGCGCGTGCTGGGGGGGGGCTGGATCACCCCAAAATCCGTTGAAGAAGATGGGAGGAATGTTTAGCCATGTCTGCTACCCCGACTATAGCATCGACAGACAAAGATCAGATTGAAGAGATTCTTTTATTCTGGTTTGGGTCTCCTGAAGAAAGCACTTTTGGAACCCCCAAGCTCTTTTGGTTTTCCAGCACACCCCAGGATGATAAATTAATCAAGCAACGTTTTGGAGCAGCTTATGAAAACGCCAAAGAAGGCAAATTAGATCATTGGCTTGAAGACCCAAGAGGAACCCTTGCCCTGATTTTGCTAATGGACCAGATTCCTCGACATATTTTTCGTGAAAAACCAAGAGCTTTTGCAACAGATGCGCTGGCCCTTGCGTTTGCAAAGGTTGCTGTCGAAAAAAAGTATGACCAAACCCTTTCTCCCATTTATCGCCGTTTTTTTTACATGCCCTTTATGCATGCAGAAGATCTGGATGCGCAAAAGCAATCGCTTCAGTTATTCAAACAGCTACCAGACATAAAAACCATTGCCTTCGCTCAAGGGCATTATGATATTATCAAGCGTTTTAAACGATTCCCCCACCGGAATGCGATTCTAGGGCGTTTAAGCACCCCTGAGGAAATTGCATTTTTAAGGCAACCTAACTCATCATTTTGAACAGTAAAGTGGAGTCATACCCCGTGTGGATGGATGCGCTGGATCTTCAGGATTTTTATCAAACATCTCTGGGGCTTTGGGTGCGTCGTTTGCTACGTTCTCATCTGCGGGCTTTTGTAACGCCTTCTCCTCATCAAACGGTTTTAGGGATCGGGTATCCCCTCCCCTACCTCAAGCTTTTTTCAGAAATGGACGCCACCCTTGCGGTGTTGATGCCAGCCCAACAAGGTGTGATCAGGTGGCCCCCCTTGGAGCCTTCCGTGTCCGTGCTTGCAGAAGAAACGGCTTTCCCGTTTCCTGATGCTTGTTTTGATGTGGTGGTGTGCGTGCATGCCCTGGAGTTTTCTGAACAAACCCATCAAATGCTTCGAGAAACCTGGCGTGTTTTGAAAGAAAGCGGACGTTTGATTGTTCTTGCGCCCCACCGGCGAAGCATCTGGTCTCGGGTAGAACGCACCCCGTTCGGCCACGGCCACCCTTATACCCAGAGCCAACTTTCAAGCTTACTGCGAAGAAATATTTTCATGCCGGTCCGGTTTGATGGGGCGCTCTACATTCCCCCCACCCGCTCACGGCTTATCCTTGCCTCCTCCCCCGCGTGGGAAAAAATGGGGAAAAAATGGTTTTCTCTGCTTCCTGGCGTTATCTTGGTTGAAGCGGTCAAGCAAGTCTACGCAGGCTCACTGATCCGTCCTCCACGATACCAGCTCCCTGCCACTTTGTTTTCACCAAGTTGATGGGTTAGGGGTAAAAAAGGCTGCCTGCGTAATAGCACCAGACAGCCTTTCTTTTCTGGAGAATTTATTTTTTATAAATAACGTTAGGCTGTTGAACTTGCCCCGTACCACCTAAATTTACGCCTGTTTGGTCCGCAACAACACGAGAACGCCCAGCGTTACTTACCAGCACAAGAACGCGCTGACCTGGGTGCAAACGAGGATCAAGCCCTTGGACAATGGTCATGATTTGCCCGTTTTCCAAATGCACAACATATTCAAGGCCTTTCTGGCTTTTTAAGGCTTTTTCAGCATAAGCACCCGCAACACCCCCAAGGACTGCGCCAGCTGCCGTCGTTGCAACTTGGCCTTTTCCTTTACCAAATTGATAGCCTGCAACGCCACCTGCAAGGGCACCAATCCCGGCGCCTGTTGCATTTTCTTCAAGGCGCTCACCCTCTTCCACCTGAACTTCACGCACATTTGCTACAACACCTTGATAGGTGAAAGAAGCTTCGCCCACATGGCTTGCTTTATAGGTATTTGAAGAAATATCCCGGGCGCATCCACTCAGTAAAAGAACCAAGGCAAGCGCAGTACCGCAAGAAATTTTAAAATGAGTCATTGTTTTTTGAACTCCGTAATAGAATCTGAAAATTTAGTGGCATTAAAGAGCAAAGCTTCAAAAAAAACAAGGTTAATTTTTTTTAATTTATCAGCTAATTAATCGAAGGCTACAAGTTGGAAACAAGAAGCAGTTATGCGATCCAATTTAAAAAATCGAAAACCCTCCAAAAAGCTTCTGAAAAATTGAGACTTTAATCCTGTTTGGTTTCTACTAAAATATCTGACGCTCGCTGAAAAGCGGGCGTTCCTTTGGGCAGCGTTTGTTGGGCTCGTTGGGCCTGTTGGGCTGCGTAGGTTTTATCTCCCTTTCGAAGCCCCATTTCCGCCAAAGCAAGGGACATCATGCCCATTTGCTTTGCTTGCCCATAGGCAACGCTCAGCAAACGCCAGACAAAGGGCTCTTCTTTATCCTCAGGTGACAGCTTTTCAAGCAACTGAATGCCCCGTTTTCGAAGCGCTTCTTGTTGGGATTCGATAAAAATTTGAGCAGCGAGAAGTTGCAGCAACACCGCTCGCGGTTTTTCCCGCAATGCATGCTCAACCTCCGTAATCGCTTTCGGGATTTGGCGGCTTTCCAGAAAAATTTGGGCTCGAAGCTCGTGGATGTAAGGCTTTGGGTTGTGGAGAAGCTTCCCTGGTTTGAGCTCCACCAGCAGCCGTTGGCTCTCTTCCAAAGCTTCTCCAAAGCGTGAAGCGCGGTAGAGGGCGATAGCCCTTGCATATCGGTCTTCTGGAGCCATGGTGGGTGGGGCTTGCAACACTGCTTCAGGTCGCATCATATAGGCAGCAATTTTTTTCTTAAGCCATGTAAATTTATTTACCAATTTGGGGGGCATGGCTGTGTGCTTGGCTAAAGCAAGGCTGTGCTCTATGGCTTCAATCCGGTCTTTGCTTAAAGGGTGGGTGCGGGTATAGGGGTATTGACGCGCTTCTGACAGATCATCCTTTTCTTTAAATTTTTCAAAAACAGTTCGAAAACCTTCAAGGGGCCAGCCAAGTTGCTTTAAAAAACGCAGACCTGCTTGGTCTGCCGCGGACTCTTGGCCTCGGCTATAGCTTAAAAAAGAGCGCTCCCCCAGGTGAAGCCCCGCCATCACGCCTGCCATGGCGGCGTCAGGCCTTCCGGCAAGCCCCCCGACAAGGGCTCCCAAAGCGGCAGCAGCCATCCCCCGTTGTTGGGCACGCTCTAGAACCTCTAATGTGCGCACCACATGCTGCCCTGCAAGGTGCCCGATCTCGTGGGCCATGACGGCAACAAGATCTTCTGCTTTTTGGGTAAACAGGATCATCCCTGTGTTGAAAAAAATCATGTTCCCAAGGGTCGCAAACGCGTTTAGCTCATTACTTGCGACCAGATAAAGACGGGCTTGTTTGGGGGGGATGCCGGCGGTTCTTAGGATGGGTTCTGCAAATTCTTTTAAAATTTCCTCAATTTCTGCATCCCGCAGGAAGGTTCCTTGGGTAAATTCCAGGGGAAGGGAAAAGCTTGGGGCGCAAAGGAAAAGCCACAGGGCTCCTTTGAATGCAAGCTTTTTGAAATATAACACCCTTTTTTTCCTTTTTTTATTATATTTTAGGGGGAATTCTCCGCCAGGCGCTCGCAAATTAAACCGATGGTTTTGTCCACCCCATAAAGGGCGACGAAAGATCCCATCCGAGGGCCCTCCTCTTGTCCGAGGAGAACTTGGTAGAGGCTTTGGAACCAGGCTTTCAGGTCAGGAAAAGCGTGGCGTTTTCCAATTTCAAAAACCTCTTGCTGGATGTGAGCAGCATCAACTTCTTCAGGAAAGTTGCTTAAGATTTGCTTTAAATCTTCCAAAGCAGCCCGCTCCAAGGGGGTTGGAGGGCGATAGCGCTTATGGGGTGCTATGAAATCTTGGTAATAGCGAAGGGCAAACCCTACAAGCTCATCCAAAAAAGGCATCGCTTTGGGACAAGCCTCAGGCGCATAACGGGTGATATACCCCCATAGCACGGCCTTATCTTGGGTGTGACACACGCTGGCTAGGTTCAGCAACATGGAAAAACCAACAGGAAGGGTTTCTTGGGGTACGTGGCCTTGATGGATGTGCCATACAGGGTTTTCCAGCTGAGCCAGGGGTGGTTGATCCTCAAATTTTTCACATAAAGAAAGGTAGTCGTCCACCTGGCGGGGGATGCTATCAAAATAGAGGCGCTTGGCCCTGCGGGGGGCTTGATACATGAAATAAGCGAGGCTTTCCCCCGGAGCATACGCAAGCCATTCCTCAACGGACAGGCCGTTTCCTTTAGATTTTGAAATTTTTTGCCCCTGCTGATCGAGAAACAATTCATAGCTAAAGCCTTCCGGCGGCGTTTCTCCTAATAACTGGCAAATTTGGCTGGATAGCTTGACAGAGTCAATCAAATCCTTCCCAGACATTTCATAGTCCACCCCCAAAGCTGCCCATCGCATACCCCAGTCTGCCTTCCACTGCAGCTTGCAAGCACCACCTGTAACAGGTACCTCAACCACCTTCCCTGTTTCTGGGTCTGTGTAAACAACGGTGCCGTCTTCAACCCGATAGTGGTCAATTTTCACCTGAAGTACTTGACCTGTTCGTGGACAAAGAGGAAGAAAGGGGCTATAGGTTTCCCGACGCTCAGGCCCCAGGGTGGGGCGTATGAGCGCCAAAATAGCCTCGTGCTTTCTCAACACGTTAAGCAACGCTTGGTCAAATAAGCCGCTTTGGTAACAAGCGGTGGAGCTCATAAATTCATAAGCAAACCCAAAGGTATCTAAAAACGCTTTCAGCCTTGCATTGTTGTGGTGCCCAAAGCTTTCATGGGTTCCAAAAGGGTCTGGA
>JBOFRK010000076.1:0-7371 GCA_051650945.1 Alphaproteobacteria bacterium | reverse complement strand
CTTGCGGCAACCCACATTCGTTGCCTTGCACTTTGGCTTAATGTCTCTTGACGACACTATCTAGGAAAAATCTAATGGTTCTTCAACTTTTTTCAAGCCCCAACAATCAATTTTTTAAATCTTATGTCGAGCTGGGGTTAGATTAGGTCCATCCCATCAAGGGCCTCCAAGAGCGACCTTTTGATTTGTTGCATCAATTTCTTCCCTTCATCCCGAATCCAATGCATCATGGTAGCCGCATTTACACCAAGGATACGACCAATGCTGCGAAGCCCCATATTTTCTGTATAAAGACGCAGCGCTTGAGGTTTTATCTCGGGCGGGTAGCCTCGGCCATGGGTATTTGTAAAATGATACCCGTACCCAAGGATAAATTTCCACCTCTTTTTTTCAACAACTCCGTAGAGGAGATACAAAAAAACTATGCTCTATCAATAATGGCAAAAAAATAAGCTGCAGCTGACCCTTAAAATCTGCCAGTTTTCAGGAAAAAAAATCACTTTAAAGAATTCAAAAAAAGCGATAGACTGACAGTGTCGGGTTTTGATTCGACTATGGCGATAAACGCTTTACGGAATAAACGTTTCGGACCCGGGGGCGGAACCCGGCGCCTCCACCTGT
Organism: Alphaproteobacteria bacterium; assembly: GCA_051650945.1. Classification (GTDB taxonomy): domain Bacteria; phylum Pseudomonadota; class Alphaproteobacteria; order Holosporales; family JBOFFI01; genus JBOFFI01. The sequence goes on along the minus strand of JBOFRK010000076.1, from coordinate 6,750 downwards.
GCTTATAGTTTTTTGTAGGTTCAGGTGGGGGCGAATTAGGATCGACGGGCGTGGTAAAGGTATGGCTTTCGTTCGGCATTGTACCACCGTTATCGGGCTTTTTATATAAATGCCAAATTTAACGCATTTAAGTCTGTTGTTGGGGGTAACGCTAACGACAATGGTTTTCAAGCTGCCGTTGCGGTCGCTGCATAAGCCATGAAAAGACGCGGTTTGGGGGGCACCGGGCAACAGAAGCCCCCTTTGATGAGGTAGTTTTTGGTTGTGTAATTTCAGGAGAATGGGCAAGTAGATGGATTATGAGCAAGTCGTTCAAGATGCTTTGCGTTCTGCCATCCGCAGAATTTTAAAAGAGACCCAGCGGGATGGTTTAAAGCCCCCCCATTATTTTTATATTTCGTTTGCAACAAATTATCCAGGGGTTGATATCCCTGATTTTTTGAAAGACTCCAGCCCAGAAGAAGTGACGATTGTTCTTCAGCATCAATTTTGGGACCTGCAGGTTCGAGACACGTGTTTCAGAGTTATTCTCAATTTTCAAGAAGTTCCTTATAACGTTTGTGTTCCTTTTGATGCCCTGCTTTCCTTCATGGATCCTGGCGTCAAATTTGGATTACAGTTTACGCCTCCTCCTGCGGCTGATGAGCCTTTAAAAATGTTGCCTGTTGAGGATGCGTTTCAGGAAGAGAAGGAAAAAAATAACGTAATAGCTGTGGATTTTTTTAGGAAAAAATAAGATATCTTTTATTTGTGGCAAATTTTGGAAGCCAATCCCCGTTGGTTTTTCTGGGTTTTTGTGTCGTTATCCGGTTTATCAAGTTGTGCCTTGAAAGGTCGTCTGTCTATTTCAGGTTGGGACCAGATACTTTTACGCGGAGGGGTCTCAACGGTTAAAAAAGCATCTGATCCTGTGTTTTTTTAGGTCTAAATCACTCTAAATTGCGCGAATTTTTCAAAAAAGGAGGTATAAGTTCTAGCGTGGTGTTGTCCTATTTTTGGGGAGATGGTTTTCAATCGCCCTGGCGGAAGCATATTTAAATAAACCTAGATGGAGCAAGAGATGCATAGCCCCGTTTTTAGTTAACGCTACTAGATTTTCCAGCTCGCCCTCAACTTTAAACAAACGATTTAAGTTTTTATAGTCTCTCTTTAATATGCTTTTTTCCAAAAAATAACTTGCGCATTCACCCAAGCGAGTTGGAGTTTCACTGACCCACTCTTGGATTTTAGAGTAAATTCTACTCTCAAAGACCCCATAAAATTTTTCCAAGGCTTCTTTCTCATTTGAAAAAATATCTTGGCCCATCGCTCCATGAAGAGTTTTATGGCTTTGTGCTAAGCCTAATTCGTCTTTTAATTTCCAGCGCCAGTGCTGTTGAACTTGAATATTCTCATTGGCGCCGTGAGCAGCGCCCCCTCTAAGTCTCCATACATTTTGAACTTCTTCATCCGTTGGCAAAAACGCTTGATTAGCTACCTCTTCCTTGAAGTGTGCAACGGCTTGCTTAAGTTGAGTTCCAAAATCTTCTGTTCCATCTTCTATAGCACTTATTCCTAAGACTAAATGTTGGAGTGTAGCTATCTGACCAGTTTCACAGTGAGTTAGACCAGGAATAAGCTGTATAATCATAGCGGTTTGCTCTTCAGAATCTGTTTGAGATAATTTTTCAAAAACGAGGGCAATCAGATTTTTTATCTCTTCTGTTTTTTCGAAAGAGTTTTCCAAATAGTTTCTAATGCGCCGGTGAAGATCAGCCAATGTCCTTAATTGGGCATAAGCAGGTATACTGTCCTAATAATTATTGGCATAGATACTTTCGTAATCCGTGCGATCTAAATCAACACGCAAATTTTCATAATTTCCAAAATGGCCACTCTCAAATTTTTCTTTAATACTGTCCCACACATCTATGATCTGCTGGTTTGAGAAATCGCTTTTTTTAATTTCTTGAAGTTTAAAATTTTTAAAAGCATCTTGATCAAACATAACATACTTTTGGGGTTTTTGTTTACAAGGCGCGCTCGGCTGGCCATACTGCTGCTGCAGCTCCACTATCTTCTTCCAAGCTATTCAAGCAAAACAGAGGGTTCATAACGGATGTTAAAAGTAAAAAAAAAATCTGTTTATCATGTGAAAAAATCCTTTTAAATATTAATTACATTATTAATAATTCAATAATTATTAATATAAAATGTTTTATTAATAGATCTTTCTTTTTATTATAAATTCTATCAAAAAAAGAGAGACCAGGCTAAGGTTATTTGGTGAAAGCTTCGATGTGATATCAAAAGCCTGTTATAAAGACCATAAACCCATCTTTTTTCCAGAAAGTGTGCCTATTAATGCCCTACATTGCACCCACATCAGGCTCTATGTTTATGCTGCTTGGGAAAGAGAAGGCGTTTCCTTTTCTAAAGGCAAAGCGTTTTCTGAAAGCCAGGGTTTATCAATTTTTTCAAAATGAAGAACGCCCCACATAAAGCCCACGCCCGTTGTTAGCATAATCACCCAAATTCCCCAGTGTCCCATAAACGTAGAAAGATAAATCAGCCCGAAAGACGTGATGACATGCATCAAAGCCCTTGAAAAAGCATAAATAAAACTTACGTAGGTAACCCGCTTGAGGATGGGAAAATGCACTAAAATGATAGAAACCGCAGGCATGGGGTAAGAAGAAAAGAACACGCTGATAGCTTGAATCAAAAACAAGGATGAGGGAGAGGTGGCGTTTGTTAAAAAATAGGGACACACAAGGATGAATAGGAAGAAGATAATCTGTTTAATTTTTAAAATTTTAAGGGGATACATCCTGTAACTTAAGAACGTTACAAGGGCAAGGCTCACCATTTCTATAATGGAAATCATTAAATTTTGGTGAATAATTTGTTCTGGGGTGTATCCAAAAGAATCTTTTAGAACGTTCGCACAATAAACGTAGGTAAAATAAAAACAAACTGGCCAAGCACATGTAATAAGAAAATAAGCGATGACGCTTTTATAGCGCAATTTTTTTTCTGCAGTAGACAGAGGAGGTTGAGTCTTATTTTGTCGTTTTTGCGTTAATTTTTCAATAAATTCTGGTGTTTCTCTAAGTTTTGTTCTTGCAACGGTTCCAACAATCGCGATGCAAGCTCCCACCCAAAAAGCCATCCTCCAATTCAACATCAGCGCTATGGAAAGGCTTGCTGTGCCTAAAGCTACCATAGAGCCAAAGCTTTTACAGAAACCAGTAAAAGAAACAACAGGATGCCTAAAAGGGTGGGGGATTTTTTCAGTTAAATAAACCTCAGCTGCGACTACTTCCCCTAACGAAGAAATGCCTTGGATGGCTCGGCATGCGGTGACACACCAAGCAGCTGCAATACCCATTTCAGCATAAGTTGGGATATTAGCCATAACAATACAAGAAACAGCCATCATCAACGTTGTCATCATCACCGTATGTTTTCGGCCAATATGGTCTCCAATATACCCAAAAAGAAGCGCTCCAAACGGTCTGAAAACAAATGTTGAGCAAAAAGCGAACGCTGAAAGAAGAGACGCTATGTAGGGATCTGTTTTAGGGAAAAAAAGCTCATTAAGCAAAACTGCCATGTGCACATAGAGCATCAGATCAAAATACTCTAAAAATGTTCCAATCTGTAGTAAAACAGTACTTTCTTTTTGATTCTTTGTGAGCGAAGAGAAAAATCCCATTGTACCAGCGCCTCCTTTTTTTATAAAATTTTTAATAAAAAAAAGAAGCATTTGTCAATTATATTTTTCAAAAAATCAATAAGTTTTGATAAAGCCGCTCTCCATTCTCAAAACAGCTAAGCGTCAGTCTTAGCAAAAGTATGGGAAATCCATTCAATTTTTCCCGTTTGAAGCCACAATAAACCGCAGATAATGTGACTTTCTGGGTAGATTTGTAAGACACCCTCTGCGTATGTTTCAAGCTGCTGAAGGTAAAGAGGGGGCACTTCAGAAAGGGAAGCGTGATGGCCTGTTTTAAAGTCAACAATACGGATTTGTTTTTCATCCTTCCAGAGATAGTCGATTTGCCCCACAAAGCGTTTTCCAGCAATCCATGCTGTTAAGGGGACCTCAACTTGAGTTTGGGGTGTGAAGAGAAAATCACATTCGGGGTTTTTCAAAAGCATTTCGAATTGCCTCAACCGCTCGGCCCAACGTTTTTTCAAAAGCGGATTCGAGGTGAGGACTTTTTCCAGTTGAGGAAGGCGTGTTTCTGGCGGGAGATTTTTAACCATAGACAAGAGACGATGCAAGACCTGTCCTTCTTCTGAGCCTTCAACATCAAATGGGTCTGTTTTACCTGTCCCATTTCCTAATGAAGGAGCTAGAAACGTGGGGGACGTTTCAGGGGGGGGCGCTGTGTGGGCCCACGCTGGTAGCGTTTGGACAAGGGGCGTAGCCTGCATAAGGGCTTGCTTACATGAATCTTGCCCCAAGGCCACTCCTGTTTGAAAGCGATGGCCTTGTCCTTCCCAGGTTTCTATCTCGCTAGATTGAAATAGAAACGGAAAGGCGTCGGGGTGCTGGCTCAAGGCCTCTTCCAAATGCGGATACCAGCTCTGTTCAAAAGCTGCTTTTTGAGATTGCTGCCACCCTGTGAGATAAAGCCTCTCTTCAGCTCGGGTCATGGCGACATAAAGCAAGCGGTGATATTCTTGTTCTTGTAAGTGCCTTTCTTCCTCTTTAAAGGTGTTGGAAAGGGGAACATCTTCAGCAGCAGCAGGGGAGAGCAGCATCAACGTGCGCCCTTTGTGTTTTCCCCATAAAAGAGGGGATGGGGTTGAAGAAGGGGCTTGGCAGGTATCTGCTAAAACCACTACAGGTGCTTGCAGCCCCTTTGATCCGTGGATCGTCATCATCCGAACTTCATCCCGCGCGCCGTGTTCCAAATCTCGCTTGATGTTGACGTTTGCCCGCGCTAACCATGCCAAAAATCCTTGCAGGGAAGGGGGATGAATGTTTTCATAAGCCAGGGCGAGGTTCAAAAATTCTTCTATGGGGTCTTGGGCTTCTGGGCCAAGGCGCTCTAAAATTTTTCGCCTTCCCCCGTGGACCGTCAGCAAGCGCTGGTAAAAACCGTAAGGTGAGAAAAAAACTTTCATCTCTTCCTGAAGAAGCGCTAAAAAAGCGTAGGCTTCTTGGAAAAGCTGCGGGTGGGTGGAAGCCTTTTCTTTGAGGCGCTCCCACAAGTTTTGGGTGCCACGATCCCAGGCAAGCTCAAACAGCGCTTCTTCGCTCAAGCCAATGAAGGGACCTTTTAAGACCGTTGCCAGGGCCAGCTCATCTCCCGTGAACAGCAAAAATTCTACCAGTTTAAGGAGGTCTGCGATGGCCAGCTGATCTGCAAAAAAGAGGCGATCGGCCCCCGCCACAGGGATCCCTTTTTCCTTAAGGGCTCGCACCAGGCTGTCGACAAAAAGGGTTCGTCTTCTAACCAGAATCAAGATGTCTTGGGGCCGAAGCAGGGCACCTGAGGCGCGTCGCTCTCCCCGCTGAAACCATTCAGTGAAGGTGGAAGCTAGCTGTTTTGCCAGATAAACATAAGGGGGCAGGGTTTGGTGAGGGTGGAGGGGGAGCTCCCACGGCGCTTGCTTTTCTTCTCTGTCCGGAAGAGGCGTCGCGGGCCAGATCTCCACCCTTCCTTCTTGGTGTTGTTTCGCAAGGCACGCTTGGTGAGACAGGGCGTCTTCGTAAATCCCTTCTTTGAGTTGGGACAGCTGAAAAACACGGTCGACGGCTTCTAAGATGGCGGGAGAAGAGCGAAAGGAAGTTTCCAGGCGCAGATCGTGCCAGCGTCCTTTGTTGGCCATCACCTGATCACGGAAATGGCGCTGCATCTCAAAAAAAGACTGGGGCGAGGCCCCTTGAAACCGATAGATGGATTGTTTAGGGTCCCCCACCACAAAGAGGGTACGAGGGCTTTGTGGCTCCGTTGGGCTTGGGTGGCTGAAAAATTCTTCTGTTAAAAGGCGCAGCACGTCCCATTGTTCTTCGCTGGTGTCTTGGGCTTCATCCACCAGGATATGGTCAATCCCCTTATCAAGTTTATATAAAACCCAGCCAGAACCACCCCGCTTGCCCTTCAAAAGCTCCAGGGTTTTGAGGATGAGATCATCATAGTCCAAGACGGCTTTTTGTTTTTTGAGGGTTTCATAGACCCGTTGGACTTCCTTTAAGACCACCCAAAACCCTTGGGTGTTTTGATAAAGTCCCAGGGTTTTGCGTTGCAACTCATAAGCCTCAATCGCTTCAACCTCTTGGTTCAAAAGCATGTCTAAAGCGGGGTTGTTCCTTAACAAAGACACGGAGAGAATCTGTTTTCGTGGCGTCCCTGTTGCGGTGAAAAAAAGCGCCCGATAGGCTTTATAATGGCCGCGGTTGGGGCTTTCTCGCCACAGGTTAGCCTGGTGCCAAAAAGCTTGGTCTTTGGTTTTACCTTGCTCAAAAAAAGCGGAAAAAGGTTGGAGCGCTGCCAGGTGTTTCAGCGAATGGTCCACAAACATGCTCCAAGCCTTTTCCAACGTTTGGGAAGGTGAGAGGTCCAAGCTTTCTCGTAAAAAAGCCTCGATATCCTTTTGCTGGAACAGCTTGAGCAGCTTCAAGCGCTTTGAAAACGCCTGTTGAAGCAAGAGGGTGAGCCTGTTCTCATGAAGGTAGGATGCCAGATGCGTGACAGCTTGGGTGAGTTCAGGCTGGTGGCCTTGGTGGGCGAGCTCCAGCACGCGATCTTGGGC
>JBOFRK010000075.1:0-2824 GCA_051650945.1 Alphaproteobacteria bacterium | reverse complement strand
CATCGGTCTCTTGAAGCGATTTAAAATTATCTCAGATCGCTATCGAAACAGGCGAAGACGATTTGCTTTGCGCTTCAATCTCATCGCTGGAATTTACAATTGGGAGATCATTGATTGAGTTTCGACAAGAGGTCTAATGTCGTTCACGATAGGTTTTCACATCATAGCAATCCGAGGGTTTAAGGTGAGATCCAGGAAGCGCGTAAATCCCTTTTGGCGGGATAACGGGCTGCGCGCCATGGTCTCGAATAAGTCGACGAACAGGCCCTGTATCGTACCCTTTATCTGCAACCACTTGCTTGAGTTTTACCCACGGCCAGGTTTTACACACCTCCTCAAAGCCAGATCCAAAACTTTGTTAACAGTGCCATATCTGCTCGCTGTCCTTCAGATAAGCAAACACTGTTTAAAACCGTTGGTCCAAGGGCCATATGAATTTTTGTAATTACAAAGGACGAGCTATATGTAACCATCCGAGATAAAATACAGCACGCGGGAGCGACAAAGCCCAGAGCGCTACATCCATCGGCCCATAAAAGGAAGTTTCGACAAGAAGTCTATTGATGCAAAAATTTCTCAGCATCCAAAGCCGCCATACAGCCCTGACCTGCAGCAGTTACCGCTTGACGATAAATTTTGTCCTGCACATCTCCTGCCGCAAAAACCCCAGGAATGGAGGTTTGGGTTCCTGGCCCCTTGGAAAGGATGTATCCGGTTTCATCCAGGGAAAGCCATTCCTTAAAAAGGGATGTGTTTGGCGCATGGCCAATGGCAATAAAAACACCCTCTGCTGAAAGCTCTTTTAACTCATCTGTTTGGGCGTGACGCAGACGAATTCCTTCCACAGAGCGAAAAGGCTGTTCGGCTCCAAAAACTTCTGCCACAACATGATCCCAGATGACGGTGATTTTGGGGTTTTTGAAAAGGCGTTCTTGCAAAACTTTTTCAGCCCGAAGGCTATCACGCCGGTGAACCAGTGTTACGTGAGATGCATGGTGGGTTAAAAACAGCGCTTCTTCCACGGCAGTGTTTCCACCCCCAACTACGACCACGGTTTTATTTTTAAAGAAAAATCCATCGCACGTGGCACAGGCAGAAACCCCATAGCCACGAAAATGGGTTTCGCTTTCAATGTCCAACCACTTGGCCTGGGCCCCTGTGGCAATGATCAACGCCTCTGCTTGATAGATTGCTTTCTCACCCCTACACACAAAAGGACGTTTGTCTAGCTGAACCTGGGTGATGAGATCTGTATGAAGCACAGTTCCCACGGCAATTGCCTGGTGCCGCATCTCTTCCATCAACCACGGGCCTTGGATGGGGTCTCTAAAACCGGGGTAATTTTCCACGTCCGTCGTGGTCATCAGCTGGCCCCCTGGCTGGGGCCCTGTCACCAAATGAGGTTCCAGACCAGCCCTGGCTGCATAAATAGCCGCTGTATAGCCTGCGGGCCCTGCACCGATAATCAAAAGCTTGGTGTGATGGGACTGTGGCTGAGACATAAGAATTTCCCCTTTTTAACAGATCTGTTGCTGTGAAGAAGGTTGAAGCTCACAAGCGTACCCGCCTCGTTTCTCAAGGGCCACAAAAATTTCCTGAAGAAGCTTTTGAATAATATCTGCAACGGGCTCCACCTGGGTGACCATGCCAACACTTTGACCTGCCATCACAGAGCCATGTTCGACATCCCCATCCATCACAGCACGCCGCAACGCACCTGCCCAAAAATGCTCGATTTCAAGCTGAGCTTCTTTTTGAGTGAGCTCTCCTTGATTAAAACGGTCAATAACCTGTTGCTGAATTTCCATGAAGCGACACGTTCCTTGATTGGCCAGCGCTCGCACAGGAATCACAGGAAACCTTGGGTCTAACTGTTGAGATATGGTTGCATCCCTAGATTGAGCGCGGATAAAAGCTTGCTTGAATCGATCATGGGCAATGGATTCCGTGGCGCAGACAAACCGCGTCCCAAGCTGACACCCTGCAGCCCCCATTTCAAGATAGCTGAGCACCGTGTCACCACGGCCAATGCCACCTGCCACAAAAATGGGTACATCTTGGATATGAGGCAAAATTTCTTGGGCCAAAACGCTGGTAGAGATGGGGCCAATATGCCCACCTGCCTCGGTTCCTTCGATAATGAAGGCATCCACACCAAGACGAACGACCTTCCTTGCCAAAATCAACGAAGGGGCAAACCCGATTACCTTACAACCGCCTTGGTGAAGCTGCTCAATGATTTTTTTAGGGGGCACCCCCCCTGCCAGCACAACATGGGAAACATTTTCTTCCACACACACGGCTGCCAAACCCTCAAGCTGAGGATGCAGCACAATCAAATTCACTCCAAAAGGTTTTTGGGTAGCAGCTTGGGTTTTGCGAATCTCTTCCCGCAGCAATTCTGGTGGCATAGAACCAGAGGCAAGAATACCAAACCCTCCCGCATTTGAGATGCCAGAAACTAAACGGCATTCAGACACCCAGGTCATGGCGCCGCCTAAAATGGCATAGCGGACCCCCAAAAATTCAGTTCCTCTTTTCCATAAATGGTTCAGATAAAAAAGCGTAGACAAAGACAGGATTCTCACACGTTGTGTAATTCATAAGCTTGATGCAGAAGATACGTTAATGGATGAACGTGGACCTGGTCAACCAAAAATGAGATTTTTTGCGCATAGGTCGAGATAGCGTAAAAAGGAATTTGAACCTTCTCAAATGCTTCAATCATTTTAAAACGCGACACGCTTCGGTCTTGCCACCCGCTTCCCTTCACCAAGGATAACTGGGCCAAATCTGATTTAAGGGAGATGGAAGATACTCCCAG
>JBOFRK010000074.1:0-5037 GCA_051650945.1 Alphaproteobacteria bacterium | reverse complement strand
CGCTTCCACCAACTGTTGAAACAGAAGCGTTTCTCCCATTTCAACCTCTGAAGGCTGTTTAATTGCCAGGTCTTGAAAAGGTTTAAATTCTTTACTTATCGTCGTGCTCTCTAGGAGGATCGGCGTCATGGCCATAGCTGTGTTTCTCCCCTGTGATCATTAAATGCACAAGGGAAACAGCAAATTTTGTACCAGTGTGGAAATTTTTAAAAAATAGGGGATACGCGATTCAAAAAAGAGAAGAATAATCGCCCCTTTAGGCCATAAATTGCCCACCGTTGATGCTGAATGTCGCACCCGTCACGAAGGAGGCTTCAGGGGATACTAAATAGCTAACCATCTTCCCAATTTCTTCAGCTTTCCCTAAACGCTTTAAAGGGATTTGGTCCAAAATTTTCTCCATCACAGGGCTTGAGACTGCCCGCACCATCTCGGTATCAACATACCCAGGAGCCACTGCATTAACGGTAATGCCATAGGAAGCGCTTTCCTGGGCCAAAGCTTTCGTAAAGCCAATAACCCCTGCTTTGGAAGCGCTATAGTTGGTTTGCCCCCGCTGTCCTTTTAAGGCATTCACAGAACTGATATTCACAATACGTCCGAAGGTCCTCTCCCGCATACCTTCAATCACCGTGCGACACATATAAAAAAGAGAAGAGAGATTTGTTTCCATTACCGCATGCCAATCCTCGGGCGTCATTTTATGAAGCATGGCATCCCGGGTGATGCCTGCGTTATTAACCAACACAGAAATAGGGCCTAATTTTTTTTCCACCTCTGCAACACCCTTTTGGCAGGCTTCAAAAGAATTAACCTCCCATTTCCATACTGAAATGCCTGTTTCTTCTTGGAATGCTTTGGCTTTCTCGTCATTTGAATGGTAGACCGCTGCAACGTGATAACCACCCTCAACAAGCGCTTTAGAAATGGCTGCGCCAATCCCCCTGGTTCCACCGGTGACAATTGCAACTTGAGACATGTTCAAAAATTCCCTTCATTCGAGATGGTGGTGAAGCTTTTGGGTTACCCGAGGCCAGACCTGGGATGGCGCCGAGGATCCTATCATTAAGGCATAATTTCCTAAAGGAAACTTTACCAGGTTATCTGGCTCCCAAAGCTCCTGAGCCGCAAAAAAATGGCTTTTTTCTGGAAGCATGGCTGAAAAATGCTTGGAAAAAGCTTTAAGCTGCTCAACGTTTTCTTGAAACATGGTAGAGGGCGTTTCACATATGAGAGACTTTGCAAGCCATAGTGGCATAGACCTGGACTGATTCAAGAGGTCTTCCACAGTCATAAACAGGCTTTGCTGAGAAGAACGTCCTTGTCCCAACGCGATCATCTTATTAATGACAGAATCTTCCCACCCTAAAGAAAACAAAAAACGCACCAAAGGAGAAGGCACCCCGCTGCCCCCCTCAAGCATTGGCTTCAATAAATGGTCTTTCCAAGAGCTGATCAAAGGTGAAAAAGCGTGGGAGGGAATCACAGAAGGCTCCCCCAAAAGCACACCACCCAGAATTGGAAATTGCTTTAAAAAGAGGGAATAGGCTGCAAAAAAAGACTCCCAAAAAGCTAAAATTAAGGGAGGCTTTGAAACGCTTCCAAGCACATAAGCGTAAGCGGGAAAGATTTTTTGGGCACAAAAAGTTTCAAGGGACGTTTTTTCTTCGCCCTCCAAAAAATTTCCTGGATCCAACACAAAAGGCCTGAATCCCTCTTGAAGAAGAAATTGTAAAAAGCTGTGGCTCCCATGGAGATGTAGCATCTCAGATTTTAGAAGGAGGGGCGCCATCAAAAAAACAGGATAACCACCCCCCCCAGGTGCGAAATCATAAACAGCCGTAGAGCCGTGGCTCCATACTTTTTCCCCCATGTCTTGCCAGGCCTGAGGGGGTGTTTCAAAATAAGCTTGAAGCCCTTTAGAATAGTCCAAAAATTTTTGGGTATAGGTTTCTTGAAAATTTGAAAAAAAAGACGCAGGATTAAAGGCTGAAGCCATGGAAAAAAAGTGATTTGGGTCACTTTGGGGCCCCATCTTAAAAGCCTTAGAAGCAAAATCCGCAAACGGATTTTCCCCTGAAAAAGCTGCCGGATCAAAAGGGCCCGAGCAAAAAGGGAGCTGGCGACAATTCAGCTGAAAAAGCGTTAGATAGTAAGGGAGCCAATCCTTCCGGCCATAAATCACAAAAAATCCTCCGCTATCTGTTTGGGTGCCTGTTCCCTAAAGCATTTGGACGTCGCTTCCGGGTTACATAAGTAGGACGCAAACATTCTTGTTCCATTTTGGCAAAAAAATGTCTGCTCAGCCTTGCGTGGATTCTCTTAAGATGGCACGTTAAAGCTTTTCGAAACAATCCCGTTAGCATCAAGCTTCCTTTCAAATAACTCACTGTTTTTAAATGGATACAAAGCGTATCTTCCCGTATTTTATAAACAAAAAGTATTGAAAAAGCGTAAAAATAAAATAATTTTTGTCTCCGCCCGCGGTGCAGCAGCTTATTCCCATAGGTTGACGAACGCGCATAACTTCTCCTTGACCTGGGCTCGAGTTTGTGGAAATGAATAGAAGATAATTTTTTTATGTTCTGAAGTGCTTTTTGATCATGCTCCACCCTTCCCATCGCTTGCTTGCTCGTGTTGCTTGTTTTTCTACTTTTAAGCTAGAAAATTTTTGCTTTACCTGGGGGACTTCCCTCTCAGAGCGAAGGGTTTACTAGGTATCATGCAAACGCTTCCGGTTTCAGATTCAAGCTTCTCTTTTGCTGCCCCATGGGAAGCCGTCAGAAAACAAGCCCATGCCCACTTGGGCGAACATATTTTCAACAGTTGGATTCGATTGCTAAACCTGGTTGGAGAGACAGAAGGGGTGGTTACCCTGGAAGCTTCTTCGTCATTTGTTCAAGATTGGGTGCAAACCCACTATAGCGAACAACTGCTTGTATTTTTTCAACAAGAAGCTCCGGAAGTAAAGGACCTCAAGATTGTCGTTTCAAAGGCTCCTCTTAAAGCGGCGACAACGCAATCTTCATGGCGCGAGCCTGTTGCTGGGGGCGATGCCGATGACATCGTCAACAGCGAATTTATCAGCTCCCCTTTGGACCCCCGCTTCACTTTCGACAATTTTGTTGTGGGAAAGCCTAATGAACTGGCCCATGCAGCTGCACGCCGGGTGGCAGAGTCTACCTCCGTTCCCTTTAACCCACTTTTTTTGTATGGCGGGGTTGGGCTTGGAAAAACTCACCTGATGCATGCCATTGCCCATCATATTCAAAAAGTTTGGTGCAACCGTCGGGTTCTTTATCTATCTGCTGAAAAATTTATGTATCAGTTCATACGGGCCCTGCGTTACAAAGATACAGTTGCCTTTAAAGAGCGCTTTCGCTCCGTCGACGTGTTGATGATTGACGATGTTCAATTTATTGGTGGAAAAGAATCTACCCAAGAAGAATTTTTTCATACGTTTAATGCGTTGGTAGACCAAAACCATCAGGTGATCGTTTCTGCTGACAAATCTCCATCTGACCTTGAGGGAATGGAAGAACGCCTGCGATCTAGACTGGGTTGGGGATTGGTTGCCGACATTCACCCCACGACCTATGAGCTTCGGTTAGGCATTTTGCAAGCCAAATGTGAACAGCTTCAGCACACCATGCCCAAAAAAATCTTAGAATTTCTGGCCCATAAAATCAGCTCTAACGTACGTGAGTTGGAAGGGGCTTTGATCCGCATTGCGGCCCATGCCAATTTGGTAGGGCGAGAGATTAACCTTGAGATGGTTCAGGAGGTTTTGCGAGATTTGCTCCGGGCCCATGACCGAACCCTCACCCTCGAAGAAATTCAGCGAAAGGTTGCAGAATATTATAATATTCGCATCTCTGACTTGCATTCACCCAAACGCGCCCGGTCTGTCACCCGCCCCCGACAAGTGGCCATGTATTTAGCCAAACTATGTACCTCCCGCTCACTTCCTGAAATTGGACGCTCCTTTGGTGGAAGAGACCACACCACGGTTTTATACGGGGTTAAAAAAATTGAAGAACTGATGTTAGAAGATTCTTCCCTCCACGAAGATATAGATCTCTTGCGTCGAACCTTAGAAGCCTGGTAGAGTGGGGATTAAAATAGCTAAACTACAGTGAAAAGATATTAAAAGCCTATGCACGTTACCCTGGAAAAAAGCACTTTTTTAAAATCTTTGGCCCATCAACAGGGCGTGATTGAGCGAAAAACAACCGTTCCTATTTTGTCCCACGTTCTGCTGACGGCCAAGGCAGGGAAGTTGACATTAACGGGAACAGACTTGGAGCTGTGCCTGGTAGAGTCCATTGAGGCACAGGTGGAAGTTCCTGGTCAAATCACCCTCCCTGTTCACACCCTCTATGATATCGTGCGCAAGCTGAAAGACAACTCTCCCATCACGTTGCGATTGGAAGAAAATGGGATCATTTGTTTAGATTGCTCCCCTTCTGTTTTTAACTTGCCGACCCTTCCCACCATTGAATTTCCGGTGATGAATGCCCAGTCCCTTCCCCACCAATTTACCTTGGCATGTCGAGATTTGCGTCGTTTAATTGATCAAACCCGCTTTGCGATGTCCAGTGAAGAAGCGCGGTATTACCTTAATGGCGTCTATTTTCACCACTTGGATGGTCAATTGCGAGCCGTTGCGACGGATGCGCACCGCCTGGCGCTGTCTTGGATGCCTATTCCAGAAGCAGCTAAAAACATGCCTGGGGTTATCTTATCTCGCAAAACCATTCAAGAAATTCGAAAATTGATGGAGGGGAAAGAAGAAGACAGCCTTCACATAGCGCTTTCTGGACAGCAAATTTCGTTTACCCTTGGGGAATCTATCCTCTATTCCCGCCTCATTGAGGGACAATTTCCAGATTATCAACGGGCCATTCCCCAACAGGGTGGGCAAGATATTTTGGTAGAAAATCACTTTTTTGCAGAAGCGGTTGACCGGGTTTCTATGATTTCCCAAGAAAAAAGCCGGATCATCAAAATGCAGCTGGCTCCTTCTCAGATCACCCT
>JBOFRK010000073.1:0-5932 GCA_051650945.1 Alphaproteobacteria bacterium | reverse complement strand
AGAAACCAGGCAAGTGTTTTAAACAGCCGGGTTGGCATGATGGAAGACTTTGATGGAGGGCTCCTTGCTGGCTGGGGAAAAGAATTTGGAGCAAGCCGTGTCTATTTAGGGTTAGAAGTCGCTTATTTCCTGATTGGTGGAAAAACCAAAATTGGAGACACTGCAGGCAATGAAACAACAGAAATAAAAAGAAAAGACAACCTTGAGCTAGCTTGTCGTTTAGGTTTTGTTTTAAACAGACTACTCCCTTATGTAAAAATAGGTTACGCCAGCACGAAGTTTCAGCTTGATACACTCGTGCCAAGCGCAGCCAATGTCATAGATAGGCCTGCAACGATTTCAGATCGCATGGACAGTTTTGTGGTGGGTACTGGAGTTGATTTTAAACTATCTCAAAAGCTGATGGCTGGGATTGGGTATACCTATGCATCACATGGAAAATTAAGCAAAAGATTTTCAGTGGACGGTGGTACAACACCCATCAGCCCAGCTGCTTACCTCGGTATTCAAAACAAGGCACATACGCATAATATGATGCTGCGTTTGGGCTATACGTTTTAGTGCAATTTAATAGACGATGAGAGAATACGCCATGGTACAAAAATGCGCCATGGCGTGTTCTATTTTTCGGATATTGATCAAAAAATTGGAGGCTGATGCCGAGAATGAGCGTGCCTGATTCTATGTCTGCTGACTGGTGCAGAGTTTTCTCTCATAAATGGAGAAAGAATCGCTTTTAAACTAACTTCTGGATTTAACGGCAAGGGAGCAAGCTGAAGTTTATCTCTGATATCTAAAATATTAGAAATCCCATTTTCGGGAGGATCTTTCTCTGATTCGTCTTCAGAGCCAAGGTAAGCTATGGAGATATTTCTACTGCCCTGGGTGATGAATTTAAGGTGTTCCAATTGACACGATTCTAGAGCTCTTTCTTCATTTACAAACGCAAGCACGACAATGGCTCTTTCATCCCAACCTTTTGCTAATTTTGGCGTATAAGGCCCAGGATTGACCCATCTGACCAGCGTGCAATTACCTGATAAATTGGCTGAAATATAGTTAGCAGAAAAGCCTTTAGAAACCCAATCCTCCGAAAGGACACCCTCCAAAGTGGTTTTTGGTAATTTGGATGATAGAATGACTGAATCTGCTACCACACGACGCCAGCCATGATCTGAAGTTCTTTTTTTGGGAACTTTGTAAGGACGTTGTGTCGCGAAAAAATTAAAAGCTCTTTCTGGAGAGGTTTTATTACTCCTATCGATAACAGACCACTTCTGCAAAATACCTTTGTCGGAAATTTCTTCTGGAAAAACCTCAGCCAGCGTTTGGATCGGAGAAATTGGCATTCCTTTTTGAATCCATTGTCTGATGCTTCTTCTCGATTCACTAAACAAGAAGGTTTCTGCTAAAATTTCTTTCTCTGATAAGGAAAGCTTTTTAAGATCTTCCCATTTATTCCCTCTAAAATCTATTTTCCCCATGCCAAGATAGCTTGCAGCACGTCCCAGCTTACATCTTTGCTTGCTCGTGCTCTTCTCAAGCCAAGAATCAAAGAAGCTAGAAAAATCATAAGAAGAACTCCTAGGAACTAAAAATGTCTTAAACTCTTGAGCACTAAGCCCCCGAATTAAAAATAGATGTTTTTTTTCAAGCGTATTTAACCCATCCGCTTTTTTACCAAGTTGTTTTTGAAGCTGGTAAGCAATGAAAGCGTTCCTCAGCTCTGGCTTTAAAAATTTTTTGCTACCTCTGCCCTCCCCATTTATAAGACAAGGCCATTCAGACTTGGGAGTTTGGCCGGCATTCTGGAGAATATGGTACAAAATATTAAACTCTTTAGCACGTGGCGATGTAGGAGATAGTTGAAAATTTCTCGTAGAAACTGCAAAGTTTTCTCCCAAATCTTTAATAGGCAAAGCACTATTTTGTTGAAAAATTGAAGAAAGTGCGAGGGTTATAAGGGTTGCTCGTAGGATAGGTCGACTGGTTATCTGAGGATAAAAAACGTCTTCTTGATAAACTTTATTGGGTTTCCCAAATGCATTAAAAAATATTAAAAAAAAGCATAGAAAAAGACTGAAAGAAACATAAGCTGAGCGCGCCATACAAAATTGACTTTCCTATAGATGTTAAATTTTTTTTATAAAAACAAACATAATCAACAAAACAATAAGCACCTGAAAAATAATTATTTTTTTAATGTTGGAGTTATACAACTATTTTTTTTAAAAAATCAATAAAATAATTTTCTATTTTAAAACAATATTTTATTAAATATTGCATAAATTGCATAAAGCAGAAAAATCTTCCGATTTTTTAGAGATAAAAGTGTTTTAAGCGCTTGAAATCCCAGATTGCACTTTTTGAAAGAACAGCATACAATCGGGTTTATGATTAGAGAACAAGCATTGTTTTGCGCCCTTAGCTCAGCTGGATAGAGCATCGGCCTTCTAAGCCGGTTGTCGCAGGTTCGAATCCTGCAGGGCGCACCATTCTTTCTAGAGGGAGAAACGGAAGCATGGCCCGAATATTGCTTGATTAACTAAAGAAACGTGATAAATTTTTGACCGTTCTCGTTGTTGTGAATCAAGGGAAGCACTTATGCCTGTAGCGCAGAAAAAAAATCCGCATTATCGTCCCCTTTCGCCTCATCTGCAGGTTTATCGCATGGGGCTGCCTGCAACCCTTTCCATTTTGCATCGCTTTACAGGCGTGATTTTGTATGGTGGTTGCGTGATCTGGAGTTTTCTTTTGGGCCTGTTGACCATGAATGGCGCATTTTGCGTCCAAACAATGCTGCATAGCATCCTGGGACATTTAGGCTTGTTCATATGGATCGCCGCCCTCTATTACCATTTGTTAAATGGGGTTCGACATCTGTTTTGGGATATAGGAAAGGGGTTTGAGCTTTCAACAGCTTACCGAACCGGTTGGTTAGTGGTGGGACTTGCGACGCTTTCCAGTTTATTAACGTGGGCTTGGTTGCTTTAGAAAGAAAGTAGATTCTGCGATGCAAAATACATTTCCAAAATCTTTCCGCTCGCCTTTGGGGCGTGCCAGGGGTCTTGGCTCTTCAAAATCAGGGGTCAGCCATTGGTGGTTTCAGCGTGTTACGGCGGTTGCCCTTATCCCGCTTACCATCTGGTTTGTGGTATGGATGTTACCTTTGTGGTTCCACACAGGAGCAAGCCAACTGGTCCAAGCTTTTCAACGACCTGAAATTGTCTTTCCAACGCTGTTGTGGAATGTCTGTCTTTTCTACCATGGTGCCCTGGGCTTACAGGTGATTGCAGAAGATTACATGCCAAGTGAGCGTGGTAAAATATTGGGTATTTTGGCTATAAAAGGCCTATCGATTTGTTGTGCTGTTGCAGGAAATCTGGCTGTTTTAAAACTGTTTTTAGGGCATTAACTTAAGGGAAAAATTCCCCAAACCTAACAAAGAAGGAATACCATATGTCTGCAGCTTATCCGTGGACAGATCATACGTATGATGTCGTTATTTTAGGCGCAGGAGGAGCAGGCCTTCGGGCAGCCCTTGGTATGAGTGCTGCTGGCTTTCGAACTGCCTGTGTCACAAAAGTTTTTCCGACCCGAAGCCATACGGTTGCAGCCCAAGGAGGGATTGGCGCTGCCCTGGGCAACATGGGAGATGGTGATAACTGGCGCTATCACATGTATGACACTGTGAAAGGCTCTGATTGGTTGGGTGACCAAGATGCCATTGAATATATGTGCCGCCAAGCGATTCCTTCCGTGATTGAGCTGGAACATCTGGGGGTTCCTTTTTCCAGAACAGAACAAGGCACCATTTATCAACGCCCTTTCGGTGGCCACACGGTTCGCCAGGGAGAGTCTATGGCAAAGCGCGCTTGTGCTGCTGCTGACCGCACGGGGCACGCCATCCTGCATACCCTCTATCAACAGTGCTTGAAACACCACGTTAGCTTCTTTGTAGAATATATCGCCCTGGACCTCATCATGGACCAAGAAGGCGTTTGCCGTGGGTTGATTGCCTGGAACTTAGATGACGGAACCTTCCACCGTTTTATGGCTCAAACCGTTGTGATTGCAACGGGTGGCTATGGCAGGTCCTTTTTCTCCTGCACCTCTGCCCATACTTGCACCGGAGACGGGAATGCTATGGTGCTCCGCCAAGGGCTTCCGCTCCAGGATATGGAATTCATCCAATTTCACCCCACGGGCATTTACGGCTCAGGCTGCTTAATCACAGAAGGCGCCCGCGGAGAAGGTGGCTATCTCACTAACAGCACAGGGGATCGTTTCATGGAGCGCTATGCGCCTGTAGCCAAAGATCTCGCCTCTCGAGATGTGGTGAGCCGGGCCATGACCATCGAAATCAACGAGGGACGCGGTGTTGGAGAACACAAAGACCATATTCTGCTTCACCTAGAGCACATTCCCGCAGATGTGCTGCATGAGCGCTTGCCTGGGATCTCGGAAACCGCAAAAATCTTTGCTGGGGTGGATGTGACAAAGGAGCCCATCCCTGTCATCCCCACCGTCCATTATAATATGGGGGGTATCCCCACCAACTACCATGGGGAGGTGTTGCGTCCAACCCCCCAAAACCCAGACCAGGTGGTGCCAGGCCTAATGGCTATCGGAGAAACAGCTTGCGTTTCCGTCCATGGTGCAAATCGCTTAGGTACAAATTCTCTGTTGGATTTGGTTGTGTTTGGCCGCGCAGCAGCGCTCCGGGCCACAGAGCTTTTCAAACCAGGCGCCACATTGCCTGAAATATCCCCCTCTTGTGGAGAAGAAGCTATCCAACGCCTGGATAAGCTCCGCCATAGCAAGGGACGCCAGAAACCGGCTGAAATTCGCCTCCAGATGCAGCGCACCATGCAACAAAAATGTGCCGTTTTCAGGACTCAAGCCTTGTTAACCGAAGGTGTTAAAGCCATGCAAGGGGTTATCGCATCTTTTCAAGAGGTAGGGCTCCAGGATCGCTCCCTCATCTGGAATACAGAGTTGGTGGAAACCCTTGAGCTTGAAAACCTGCTCGCCCAAGCCGCCGTCACCCTTGAGGCAGCCTCGCACCGGCAAGAAAGCCGCGGCGCCCACGCTCGAGAAGACTTCCCCCAGCGGGATGATGAAAAATGGCTCCACCATTCCCTTACCTGGCTTTCAAAAGACTATCGCGTAACTCTGGGCACCCGCCCAGTCCACCTTTATACCCTCACCCAAGAGGTGGAATTCATTCCGCCCAAGCCAAGGGTTTACTAGAAGGAAAGCACAATGGTTCAGTTCAGACTCCCCCCCAATTCCAAGGTCCGCAAACAAGGCAACGTATTCAAAGCTGATGCGACTGCCCAACAGGTCACCAACCTGAAAATTTATCGCTATGATCCAGATACGGACGAAAACCCACGTTTGGATACCTATGAAATTGACAGAAAAAGCTGTGGCCCCATGGTGTTGGATGCCCTGATCAAAATTAAAAATGAGGTAGACGGAAGCCTCACCTTTCGTCGTTCTTGTCGAGAGGGGATCTGTGGGTCTTGCGCCATGAACATTGATGGCGCTAACACCCTGGCTTGTCTCAAACCCCTGGATGAAGTGAAGGGTGACGTCTATGTTTATCCTCTGCCCCACATGCCCGTTGTGAAAGATTTGGTGCCAGACCTCACCCACGCTTATGCCCAGCACGTGTCAATTAAGCCTTGGTTACAAAGCGACACGCCGGCGCCTGCTGGGAAAGAACGTCTTCAAAGCGTCGAAGAACGCGCCCAATTGGATGGCCTGTGGGAATGCATCCTTTGCTTTTGCTGCAGCACCAGTTGCCCCAGCTATTGGTGGAATGGAGATAAATATTTAGGCCCTGCGGTGTTGCTGCAAGCTTATCGCTGGATTGCAGACAGCAGAGATGAGGCCACAGGAGAGCGGCTGGACGAGCTGGAAGACC
>JBOFRK010000072.1:0-2194 GCA_051650945.1 Alphaproteobacteria bacterium | reverse complement strand
ACCGCACGACATCCCAATGGTTTGCGTCCATGGACGGGGAAGGAAAGCTTCGGGAAAAGGCCCTCAAAGCCATTGAAGCGGTGGCGTGGCACCCCCCTCAGGCCAAAAATCGCATTAAAGCCATGGTGGAAGGGCGACCCGATTGGTGTTTGTCTCGCCAACGGGCTTGGGGGGTCCCCCTCACGCTGTTTGTGCATAAGCAAACCCAAACCTTGCTCCAAGATCCCCGGGTCCACCAACGCATCCTTGAGATTATCCGTCAAGAGGGAACCGAGGCTTGGTTTACGTTGGACGCTCAGCGTTTTTTGGAGCCTTTCCATAATTCTCAAGATTATGAAAAAGTGACGGACATTTTGGATGTGTGGTTTGATTCTGGTGTAACCCACGCCTTTGTTTTGCGAGATAGGCAAGAGCTCCAGTGGCCCGCTTCTCTTTATCTGGAGGGGTCTGACCAACACCGCGGATGGTTTCAGTCTTCGTTGTTGACGGCTTGCGCCCTCCACAACCAAGCACCTTACCAGAGCGTGGTCACCCATGGGTTTGTGGTGAATGATCAGGGCCATAAAATGTCAAAATCTGCAGGCAATGCAACTTCCCCCCAACAATTAACAGATGAGCTTGGGGCAGACTTGTTGCGCCTGTGGGTGGTGTCTGTGGACAGTCAAGAAGACATGCGCATTGGCCCTGACATCTTGAAGCATCTTCAAGACCTCTATCGCCGCCTGCGCAATACATTGCGCTATCTGTTGGGGGCTGTAGACGGTTTTTCAGAAGAAGAAGCGGTTCCCTTTGAAGAAATGCCAGAGCTGGAGCAGTGGGTTCTCCACCGGCTCAAATCTCTAAATATTGAATTGTGTAAGGCTTATGAGAGCTACCGATTTCAATCTGCTTTTCAAGAAATTCATCATTTTTGCGCGGTAGATTTATCGTCTTTTTACCTAGACTTGCGTAAAGACAGCCTTTATTGCGATACTGCCTCAACGCTGAAACGTCGCGCTGCTCGCACCGTGATGACAAAGGTTTTGGAATGCCTCTGCCAGTGGCTTGCTCCTTTGCTTCCTTTTACCACAGAAGAAGCTTGGCAGACTTTGAAAGGCCCTAAAGTCAGCGTCCACCTGGAGGCATTTCCAGCCTTGCCAGACGCATGGCTGCAGCCTTCCCTTGGCGAAACATATCAAACGCTGCGCCACCTTCGTCAAGCAGTAACTGGCGCGCTGGAGCTGGCCAGGGCGAGCAAGAAGATAGGATCCAGCCTTCAAGCTTCCGTCACGGTTTACCTCCGCCCGAGCTATCAACCCATTCTCCAACATATTGATTTTACAGAATTTTGCCTGACTTCTGAGGCGAATTTGGTATGGACTGAAACCATCCCCGCTGACGCTTACCAACTCTCTGAAGTTGAAGGCGTGGGCGTAAGCGTTGAAATGGCTTCCGGTGAAAAATGTCTGCGTTGTTGGAAGGTATTGCCCGAAGTGGCCCAAAACACCAACAAACTTTGCAAGCGATGTGAAAGAGCTATAGAGCGACTATAGGGGTTACTCGCTAACGGAATAAGTTGATGAATCCTGCCTCGTCTTTGGAAATCTGAAAAATGAAGCCGCTATAACGCACCGTGTTGCTGTTTTGAACTTCCGGATCTTCATGAAGACGCAAAATCTACTCCAGTCCAAAACCCACCCAAGGCGTTGGGCCTGCCCCCACCAGGTGACCAAAACATGTGCTCGCAACATCTATCGAAAATAAAATTGACAAAATAAAAGTAACTATATGACAAATATTATTTTTTCTAAAGAAATAAGAAAAAATGAACTCTTCAGCCAAATTTTTTATATACACGTGCTCTACCTTAGCTTTGTTGAATTCGTCTTTTGCGATGCTTGGGCAAGAAGAAATGTAAGCACCATCAGCGCCTCAAGCCATTGCTCAGTCAGCCCCTCAAGAACATCAGTCTGATATACTTCCCATTGAAACGCTTCCAGATAACATGCTTTTGGAAATTTTTAAGCATTTATCTTCTAGAGATCAGCTTAGCTTAACGCAAACGAATAAAAACCTTAGATAGTGTCGTCAAGAGACATTAAGCCAAAGTGCAAGGCAACGAATGTGGGTTGCCGCAAGGAAGGAGGAAGTATTTTTAGCGTATCGTGTGGCTATTCCTCTCCATCGTTTAAGACGCAAGAAGGCATTTTCGACC
>JBOFRK010000071.1:0-3350 GCA_051650945.1 Alphaproteobacteria bacterium | reverse complement strand
GACGCCTTCTGCCAGGCATACCCCTGAGATGGTGAATCAACTGGTGGAGGCTCTCCAGGAAACGTGGGTGCACTTTGGTCTTCAGAAAACATCCCTTTCTGAGCGGGTTAATTCTTTCGGTTGAAGCCGAGGGATGGGCTGAGTAAATTAAAGGTGCTTGGTGAACCTGCCAGACGCCTCGATTTTTTTTAGATGACCACTAACCTGCATCTTCATTTGGACTTGGCTCAGGCAAGGAAAGGCGGAATACAAAAGTATTTATTCCCCTCCCCTCGAGCGGAAATTGGATCAAGCACCACGTTTGATTTTGAGGGGGCATCCTTAATCTTTGATGCTGATCCGCTGTAAAGCCAGCCATATCGTAGTCCATGACAACCCGGTCTTGGTTCACGATATCGCGCACCCTTTGGAGCAAAGGATGATTCCCTTGCAGGGGAAGCCTGTTGGTCATAGAGTTGCCAAGATAAAGCTGGGCATTGTGAACCTCCCAGGTTCGGGTGTTCCCGTCTTGGCTTTGGATCCTTAGGGTAAGGGGCTGCAGGCTCGTCAATTCAATCAGATTTTGACTGACAACCCTTCGAAGATCATTTTCATCTGGACAAAATGTGCCGGGAAGGGCGTTGCCTTGGGTGAATGCAACAAGGCTTAACATAAAAGCGGCTGATTTAATTTTTTGTTTCATGACAGTGCCATCTAACAAATTGTTTCTGTTTGTTTTTTATTTTATTCAAGCACGAAAATTTTGTCTAATTCAACCTCATTTTCTTTTCAATTTTATCTTGCTAAAAGTGCTATACATTCAAAAAACTGAAGACAAGAAATGGGGTGATGTGTGGAGCCGTTAGAAAGGTAAAAAATACCCTAAATTTCGCTTCAAAAAAGAAAAAAATGGGCGTAGAATGGCGTTGTTTTTAAGGAAAGATTAGGGAAGAATTGGGTGAACGATCTGCTTTCTGGAAAAAAATTGAAACGACCAAACTATCCGATAACGCTTCGAAAGGTTGCTGTGCTCATGGGTGGCTGGTCTCCTGAGCGTCCTGTTTCTTTGACGAGCGGTAAAGGCGTTTGCGGTGCTTTGCAAACCTTGGGACATCAGGTTTTCCCGGTGGATCCCGATAGAGATTTAGAAGCGTTTGCAAGCCAGCTGAAAACCTGTGCCATGGGCGACAAGCCTGATGTGGTGTTCAACATTTTGCATGGTCCTCCTGGGGAAAATGGTGTTATTCAAAGCGTTTTAGAGCTTTTGGGCATTCCCTACACGTTTTCAGGGGTGTTGGCTTCAGCCCTTGCCATGGACAAGGGGAAAAGCCGCTCCATTGCTATGGCGGCAGGGTTGCGTTGTCCCCAGGGCGTTGTTTTGTCGAAACAGGCCTATCAGCAAGAGGGTGTTTCTTTCTTTCCTCACGTGGTAAAGCCGCTCCAGGAGGGGTCTACCGTTGGCGTCACCTGGGTGGGAACCCCCCAGGAGCAGCAAGCTGCCCTTAGGGATTGGGCTTTTGGTGAAAAAATTTTGGTTGAGAGCTATGTTCCCGGGAGAGAGATTCAGGTAGCAGTTCTAAACGGGAAAGCTTTAGGTGCGGTTGAGATTCGCTTTGAGGGGCCCATTTTTTCTTATGAAGCTAAATATGTTTCCGGAAAAGCTCAGCATCTTATCCCGGCTCCCATGGATCCTGTCAGTTATGAGGCTGCTTTGGAGATGGCTGAGACCATTCATGCCGCGTTGGGGTGTGCAGGCGCGACGCGCTCAGATTTTCGTTATGACGATACGAAAGGGGAGCCCGGCACGTTATATTATCTAGAGACGAATACCCAGCCTGGCATGACCCCACTTTCCCTCGTGCCAGAAATTGCGGCTTATTTTGGGTGGTCTTATGAAGATCTCGTTCAGTGGATTGTGGAGGACGGGCTATGTCGAAACTGAAGCGCCCACATTCCGGGAAATTAGCTCCTAGATCTAAGAAAACCCTGAAGCCTCCTTTTTTGCTAAAGGGAACCGTTTGGCTTTCTCCTTTTAAGCGATTTTTTTTAGGGGGAATGCTGGGTGCTTTGCTACTTTTTTTTGGTTGGCAAATGTCCCAAACCATTTGGGAGAATTCATTTCGCCCAGCCATGCATCAAGCCCTTGCTGCCCTAGGATTTCGGGTTGAATATGTCTTTGTGGTGGGGCGTCATAAAACCTCCCAGGCTGATATTCTGCAGAAAACACAGCTCACCTTGGGAGACAGCCTTTTTCAGGAATCGCCGGAGGCCATTAAAGATCGGCTGGAAGCGCTTCCGTGGGTTCAGCAAGCTTGCGTTGAAAGACGATTGCCCCATGCTATTTGGATTCATCTTCGAGAAAAAAAACCTTTGGCGTTGTGGCAGTACAAGGGCGTGCTGAAATTGATTGATCATAACGGTTCTATCATTCCTTGCGTTGCCCAAGACATGCCTTGGGATCTTATCAAAGTCGTGGGAGAGAAAGCTCACCGGAACGCGCCTGCTTTTTTGGACAAACTGTCTCATTTTCCTGGATTGAGGGAGAGGGTGGTGGCAGCTGTTTGCCTGCGAGTAGGGCGTTGGGATTTGCATTTAAAAAACGGTTGGATCGTTAAATTGCCTGAAAAGCGAATTGAAAAAGCGTTGCAGCAGTTGCTTGCTTTTGAGCAGAAACAAACCTTGCCAGTTTCTAAAATTTCAGCTTTAGATTTGCGTTTTCAAGGGGCTTTTATTTTGAAATTTGGGGCAGAGCCTGTTGTGGAAAAACTAAAGAGACCTATCATTCGAGCAAAGGGCGGGAAAGATGTTTGATTATTTTTGCTTTAAAGACATATTAAGCAAACAAAACGTCTCAGAAGGAATGTATGTGAAATGAAGAAGCATTTAGCCAAGATGAGGCATGGGCTTATCGGTGCACTTGATATTGGCACAACGAAAGTGTGTTGCTGGATTGGGCACCTTGACGAGAATCGTCATTTTAAGGTGATTGGGATGGGGCATAAAGCCTCCAAAGGGTTTGCGGGAGGCATTGTCACAGACATGGCGGCTTTAGAAGCTTCCATTGCGGACGCTGTTTCAGAGGCAGAAAAAATGTCTGGGGAAGTATTGCACAGCGTTTTTATGAACATAAGCGGGGGGTATGTTACTTCTACCATCAAACAGGTTGAAATTTCTATTCCGAATCAAACTGTCGAAGAGGCGGATCTCAAACGTCTTTTGTTACAAGCGCGCCTTGAACAAGACCCAGAAGCAGTTGGAACTCTTCACACGATCCCCCTTCAATATAATTTAGATGGTCAGCTTGGGATTCAAGATCCAAGGGGAATGATTGGAAGCCGCCTTAAAGGTGTTGTTCATGTTATGTCTGCGGC
>JBOFRK010000070.1:0-6035 GCA_051650945.1 Alphaproteobacteria bacterium | reverse complement strand
CAGCCTCTTCGTTAAAAGCCCAGAGGTCTTCAAGGCTGCCGCCCCCTCTGGCAACGATCAAGAGGTCGGGACAAAGCTGCCCTGTCTCAAACAACATCTTAAACCCTTCCAGTGCCGCACAGAGCTGGGGCACCGCTTGTTCCCCTTGAACGGCCACCGGCCACAGGTAAACCTGTAGCGGGAAGCGCTCCTGGAGTCGGTGCAAAATATCCTGAATCACCGCTCCGGTTGGAGAGGTGATAAGCCCGATCGTTTTGGGAAACGCGGGCAGCTTTTTTTTACGAGCAGGGTCAAAGAGCCCCTCCGCTAGAAGTCTGCGCTTACGCTCCTCCAACAGCTTTAAAAGGCTCCCTTCACCAGTCAGCTGCAGGTCTTCCACCACAAGCTGGTATTTAGAGCGCCCAGGATACGAGGTAATCTTTCCTAGCGCGATCACCTCAAGCCCATCCACGGGCTTACAGGAAAGACTTCTCCCTGTTCCACGCCAACAAACTGCATCCAAAACAGCCTGATCATCCTTGAGGGAGAAATAGAGATGGCCTGAGCCATGGGCTTTAAGGCCGGAAATTTCTCCTTTAACCCGCACCTGCCCATAAATGGATTCAAGGGTTTTCTTCAACGCAAACGACAAGCTTGAGACCGAAAAGGGAGGCTCCTGCGCCGCTGGGATTAGCTCAACCTGGAGAGGTGGCATGGGGTCTTGCACGATCACCGGAGCCACCACCGGCTTCGGGGCTGAGGCTGGATCTGGCTTCAAAGCAGGCAATGCAAGGGGCATCCCAAGGGGAAGCTCCTGGAAAAACGGTAAAACAGGGTGGGAAGAAACTGGCCTACGCTTTTTTCCCCGTCCTCTACCCATCTAGGCTTCTCTCCGGATGCCCTGTTCAGGCAAAACAACGCTGATGGCTTCTGATGGTAGCTGCCAAAGCGGCGCCCCCAAAGCTTTCAATAAAGCATGGTGAAGCGTCACCACGTCTGGAGAAATTGGGAAAAAACGGATAGGACGAACAGGTCTGGTGGCAGCTTGAAGCTCAGCTTCTCTCATGCCAGCGTGTCCCATGCCGGGACTATCCCCTTCCAGGGATACCCCTTGATGGGTGTCTTCAAACCCAAGGGTGGGTTGCCGCCCCCCTTGAAGCTCCAGGTAAACCTGAGCCAAAAGCTGAGCATCCAATAAAGCACCGTGCTTATCCCGGGATTTATGGTCCACCCCAAAGCGCCGACACAGGGCATCCAAATTTGCGGGAGACCCGGGAAACTTTTTCCGCGCTATCGAAAGGGTGTCAGCAACCGGGTTGGAAAGGCTTTCTAGCCCAAGCCAAGAAAGCTCTGCATTGAGGAACTTTAAATCGAACGATGCATTGTGGATAACCAAACGCCCCCCTTTGATAAATTCCAAAAATTCATGGACTCGCTGGGAAAACGTTTGGAACTGCGCCAGGAATTCGGTGCTTAAACCGTGAACCGCGAACGCCTCAGGCGCCATAGCACGCTCAGGGTTAAGGTAACAATGAAACTCCCTACCTGTAGGAAGGCAATTCACAAGCTCAACGCACCCAATCTCAACCACGCGATGCCCCTTAAAAGGGTCAAGGCCTGTGGTTTCTGTATCTAGAACAATCTCGCGCTCCACTGACTAAAAATAACCTTTCCTACCCTGATTCTGTCCCCATCCCGGCTTCCAACAGGGTATACCGTGTGGTGCTTCCTGCAGTTGGTTAAAAAGCCTTTTTAAATCTCTAAAAAGATGCCCTCTGTGCAAACCACTCATCAGCACAGTATCCGCTTTTTTAACTTTTTCTGCAACGGGTCCTTGGGAGGCTTGGATTCCTCGCATCAATTGGGGCGTCATCCCTTTTCGGCTCAACACACGCCTGGATTGCAAAAAAGGAGACGTTTTCATAACCAACACCCAATCGCAAGCGCGATGTTGGCGGGTTTCAAACAAAAGCGGAACATCTAAAACCGCCAAAGGATTTCTTAAACGCGCTTGCTGTTTTAAGAATGCCACCTGGGAGCGCCTTACCAGCGGGTGCAACAATCCCTCTAACCAACGCAACGCCTCCGGATCCTGAAAAACAGATTCCGCGAGCTGCCGTCGGTCCACACGAGGATCCATCCGTAACGAAGGAAAGCGCTTGCGAAGCGCACCGCGAATTTCGGGTGTTTCTAACAAGCGATGCACCGTTCCATCTGCATCATGAACCCTGACCCCCAGCGCTTTAAAAAAAGCTGAAGCCGTGCTTTTTCCTGACCCAATAGCCCCTGTCAACCCTACAATGCGCATGCCGCTCTCCTAAAACTACCTGCTTCACGCAATCCTCTTTGGACTTTCAAGCATTTGACTGCTGATTTGAATCAAACGTGCTGTTTCTTGTTCAATCTTTAAAACCATTTGTTTAAGGGATAGCCCTTTCTTCCGCCATTCAAACACTTTCATCAACAAGGGCAGGTTCAACCCCGAGATGACTTCGATTTTTTCCTTAGATAGAAACGAAAGCGCCACATGCATAGGAATCCCACCAAATATATCTGTAAAAATTAAAACACCTTGCTGCGAAGAAGCAACTAATTTGGAAAGAGCATCTCGAAACGGTGTTTGATTGTCTCCTTCTAAATGCAGCGCATAGGTATCAGGCTCTCGCGAACCTGCCAATTGTTCCAAAATATCCAAGATCTCTTCACCCAATCTTCCATGGGTTGCTAACACCACTGAAACCATCATCCTCTCCCTTGTTGGACTGCATGATTAAATGATTAATAACCTACCTACTTTGTGTTTTCATATCCCTGTGGTGAATATATGTTGTATACCCTTCTTTCGCTAACCAGGCCCCAAAAGTCTCCGCTGCAAACACAGAGCGATGCTGCCCTCCTGTACATCCAAACCCGATGGTAACATAATCTCTTCCTTCCCTTTTAAAACGAGGCAACACTGTTTCAAGAATTCCTTGAAGGTGCGCCTCAAATTTTTGAAAATCAGGTTCTTCCTGGAGGTAATGTTGGATGGAAGGAGCCTGTCCCGTTAAAGGTTTCAGGCTTTCCAGATAATAGGGATTCTTTAAAAATCGCATATCAAACACAAGGTCTGCTTCCCGCGGGATCCCCTTTGGAAATGCAAAGGATAAAAAAGTTACCTTAAAATTTTTTTGGGCAGCAACCTCAAAGGATTTTTGAACATAAGCTTTCAACTCTGGGGGGGTTAGCAAGGAAGTGTCAACAACGCGATCTGCACAGGCTCTAACTTCCTTCAACAAACGGCTTTCTTTGAGGATCACCTCTGGAAGCGTGCTTTGGGACAAAGAAAGAGGGTGATGCCTGCGTGTCTCCCGGTATCGCTTCTGGAGGACATCCAGATCACAGTCCAAAAAAACAAGGCAAACCCTGAGCCGTCTAATCGCTTTTAATGTTTGAATTTTCTCCAAAAAATCACGCCCATTAAAATCCCGGGTCCTGATATCTACACCAATGGCCAACGGCCTGGCCGACGTGTCCAGCTCAACCGCTTCTAACAGAAGGGCTAGAGGCAAGTTATCAATCGTCTCGTGGCCCATATCTTCCAAAGATTTGAGAAAACAAGATTTGCCTGATCCCGACATGCCCGTCAGGAGAATCACCATTTTTTCCGATAGATTTTGTTCAGTAGCCATGGAAGAAACTATAGCGCTTTTTTTGCTTAAGGTCGATCCTGAAAAGATGCCTCAGGTGTGCTCATTCTACAACATTTAGATTAAAAAAAAGTAAAAGTTGATAATTGCATTGAATTTTTTTCAAATAAATGCTGATATTTATTTAGTATTATCAATTTTTTATTTGGAGTTTTTATGAAAAAATTTTCTTTGGTTTTGTGTTTAGGATTAGCCATAGCATCTTATGCAGCTGACAGCCCAGCCGTAGGATTTTATGCAGGGGTTAGCACGGGATACGGCTTTGGAAAAGCGTTACCTTACGGGCAATTGTCACACTATGCACCCAAAGGAACCTTTGGCGGAGTTTTTGTAGGGGGTGGCTTCACCGCATTTTCTAAACTTCACCTGGGGGCTGAAGTGAGCTACGCACGCTGCGCCATGAAACAGTATTGGCGGCGCACCTCTTTGGCAAACTTAAGGAAATTTAGGATTAAAGATCACCTTGAGGTTTCCACACGGATTGGTTATGAAGGGAAAACTATGCTCCCTTACATGAAATTGGGGTATGCTTGGAACACCGTTACGGTCACCAACCAAGTAAGCGGTTACAAATTTTTTGACGGGATTGTCTCTGGCTTCACATGGGGCCTTGGGTTGGATATCAAACTGAGTCAAAAAATCTCAACAGGTTTCGGGTATACGTACGCTGAGCTCAAAAAGAAAAAAAGAGGGGGGTTCAACAAACTTAAGATCCAAAGTGTTTTCATGCGACTTGCCTACCATTTTTAAGATGAATAAGCAGAAAAAATCCGGTTAGAAATTTCGTCTAGGGCTTTTTGTTCTGCGTCAAGAAGCTGTTTTTCAGCTTTCTTGAAAGAGGTGCGCTGGGCAATTTCGTAGGATTTTTTCTGCTTAAAAAGCTCGATAGCCTTCTCTTGAAGCCCTGCGAGCCTTTGCTCAAGGTCTGCTTTAGATGCGCTAAGTTCGACACACCTATCTTGGGTGTGCCTTCTAAAAGCATCGAAATCTTGCTGATAATCCGGGTACTTTTTGGAAATTTTAGCCTCATCTTCAATTTTTTTTTCTAAAAAAGAAATATGAACTTCCAACCGGTGGATTTGCTCTGAAAGTGCCAAAAGGGCTACCCGCTGGTTATCCAAGTGTTGACGTGTAAGGCGAATGAGTGTACCAAGCGCTCTCTTTCCCATGGAACAAACAACCTCCTCAAGAGCTCAAAATTTGCTGGAGGTGCTCAAATCCTTCTTCAAAGGTTGAGCGTTCATCCTTTTGCTGAGAAAGAAATTGGGCCAGCTTTGGATAGAGGCGAATGGCCTCGTCTACTTCTGGAGAAGAGCCTTTCCGATAAGCGCCTAGATGGATCATTTCTGCCATATCCTCGTAAACACCCATCAGGTGTTTTGCTTTTTGGATAAGCAGCGTTTCTTCAGGAGAATTACAATTTGGCATCGTCCGGGAGATACTTTTGAGGATATTGACGGCTGGGTAAACGCCACGCTCTGCAATGGCCCGATCTAACACAATATGTCCATCTAAAATGCTTCTGACAGCATCTGAAATAGGCTCATTATGGTCATCACCTTCCACAAGCACCGTGAAAATACCCGTGATAGACCCTTGATCTTTGGTTCCAGGCCCGGCCCTTTCTAACAGGCGTGGCAGCTCTGCAAAAACAGTTGGGGGATAGCCTCTGGTGGTGGGGGGCTCCCCAGAAGAAAGGCCAATTTCCCGCTGAGCCACAGCAAAGCGCGTCACACTATCAATCACGCACAAAACATCTTTATGTTGATCCCTGAAATACTCTGCGAGGGTGAGGGTGAGATAAGCCGCTTGCCGTCTGACAAGGGCTGGCATATCGGACGTCGCAACCACCATCACCGTGCGCTTCAAGGCTTCGCTTCCTAAGTGATCTTGAAGAAACTCTTGCACCTCTCTTCCTCGCTCACCGATCAGGCCAACCACCACCACATCACATTGGTTCATGCGAGTGATTTGCCCCAAAAGAATGGATTTTCCGATTCCAGATCCAGCAAAAATTCCCATACGCTGTCCCAGGCAACACGAAGTAAAGGTGTTAAGCGAACGAATGCCAAGGTCAATACGCTGGGAAACACGTTCCCTATCATGGGCAGACGGTGGCGTTGCTTTGAGAGCATAACCACGATCTCCCTGGGGGAGAGGACCTTTATCATCGACTGGTTGCCCAAGCCCATTCAAAACACGCCCCTGCCACTCAACCGTGGGATAAATTAACTGGCCACTTCGTATAACGTCTACCTGTGCACCCGGGCCAATGCCCTCGAGGTTGCCATACCCCATGACAAGGGTTGCGTGACCTCGAAATCCCACAACCTCCCCCCATAAAGGCTCTTGGGAATCCGTATGAAT
>JBOFRK010000069.1:0-1165 GCA_051650945.1 Alphaproteobacteria bacterium | reverse complement strand
AGCGAGCCTGCACCACGTTTAAATCCCCCACTGCTGCAACTTGTTGTTTATCAGGGGGAAGGATGTGGAGGTATTTCTGGGCAAGCTGTTGGAGCCTGCCTGGGTTGTTTAAATAGCCCCACTCTGCGTGTAACACCTTGATGGATTCTTTGGTTGCCACCGTTTTTTGGTGCACGTTTTTCAAACGCGTTTCCAAATCAATCACCTTATATTTAATGTGGAAAAGCCCGCCTCCCACCACGACGACAAAACAAAACACAAGGATATTCAAAAAATTTATCATGGCCTTACCTTATCTGCCCACCCAGGGGCTGTTGTGCGTGTTCCCCACCGCAGACACGCTGAACGCGCCCGGGGGTTGCGCTGACATTCCTCCACAGAGGAACGAACAGGTTTGCGCTGCAAACACTGAAAGCTGGGTGCAAGGGTTTCTAAAACCTCGCGCCCTTGGGGGGCTTTTCGATGCCCTCCTAAAATCAAGAAAAAATCCTTCACAAACGCGTCTTCCCCTGAATGGAAGGAGACGACAATCAACACCCCTCCGGGGGCTAGAAGGGCCTCGCTAGCGCATAAACCTTCCCACAGTTCTTCAAGCTCGTTGTTGATATAGATGCGCAGCCCTTGAAACGTGCGTGTTGCCGCATCAATGCCGGAGGCATCTTGTTTCACCACTCGCCTGACAAGGGACGCGAGCTGTTGGGTTGTGGTGAAAGGGAGGGTTTTGCGATCCTCAACAATGGCCCGGGCAACGGCTCTAGATCTACGTTCTCCCCCATAGTGCCACAAAATGTCTGCCAACAGTTTTTCTGAAGCCCCATTCACAACATCTGCCGCAGTTTGGGTGTTAAGCCCCATCCGCATATCCAGAGGACCTTGCCTTTGGAAAGAAAATCCACGAGAGCCATCATCCAATTGGGGAGACGAAACGCCTAAATCAAAGACAATGCCTTGAACGGAGTGGATTCCATGCAAAGCTGCCACATTCACCAATTCAGCAAAGCGAGCATGGGAGAGGGTCAAGCGCTCTTTATAGCGCCCCTGCAACAACTGACCAGCTTCAATGGCTTGAACATCACGGTCCAGCGCCAGAACGCGACACGAGGCAGCTTCTAAAAAAGCCTTGGTATAGCCCCCACGTCCAAAGGTGGCGTCTACGTAAATGCCA
>JBOFRK010000068.1:0-5873 GCA_051650945.1 Alphaproteobacteria bacterium | reverse complement strand
AGCGGCGACGACTTTGCGGTAACAGCCGGTGGTTGGGGCTGGGGAACCTGTCCAGCGGCCCTGAGCTTGTTATGATAGGCCTTCAGCTTCGCCAGCCAGTTTCTGGCAAGAGATTCCTTTGCCATAAGCCAGGCAATCCAATCTGCATCTTTCAGGGTTTTTCCAGCTTGAGATTTGGCATATACCTTGGCGTCATCATAAAGTTTTTTCAGCCACTCCTCTTCGGAAAGGATCTCTTCAGCAACAGAACTTGGAGCTTGAATCTGGGGAGCAAGCGGCGCTGAAGCCCTGCGCTCCCTTGAGGTGGGGCTAGAGAGAGACGTTGATACTTTTTGCCCTTCCCGCGCGCCCATGCTGGACCGACCAGAATCACCTGCCTGGGAAGGTGTCGAAAAAATTGAAGCCAAGGCCAGGGCGCTTCCTGACCAAACGATGAGTTGTTTCATGTGAATGCTCCTCTTGTGTTAAACCCCTTGGGGAACTTGCGTGTCTCCAAAATGCGGTGCCCCAAAAGGCCGATAGAACGTGCCTTGTAAAAGATATTTCATTTCCCGCCTCCCCTTTGTCATTCCCTCGGAGGCGGGAATCTAGACAACCCTACACTCTGATGCTTCTATTGAAGCGTCCTGTTCAGGACAGGCTTTCCCTGGATTCCCGCTTGCGCGGGAATGACAGGAAAAGAGAGGGGGGTGATTTTAGTTAATTAAATTAGAAAAAGTTTCTTGCTCCTCCTCTGACTCTGATGCCGACGCCTCTTGCTTCTGTTCCTCTTTCTGCGCTTCCCCTACCTGCGGCTGTTCCTGGAGATAAGTTATAAGCTTTTCGGCGCCTGTGCGTTCTTGGGAGCCAACATTAAGCGTTTCTATAAAAGCTTGCACGTAAGGAAGGTATTGATCTTGCCTGACCTTGTTTTGAGTCGCAGTCTTGATATGCTCCTCAAGATCCTCTATGAAATGACGGTTCTTTCCATCGCTCAAGTTTACATCGATAGCTTCAATCTCACGCAGGATACGCACGAAAGACCGTTTTTGAGACCCTGTCAGTTGCGGAAGTTGTTGGGCTTGAGCTTTCTCTTCCATCATCGCACGCCCTGAGAGTTTTTGAGCTTGCACTGTGGCAGGGGTTGTAGATGCTTGCTTTGCTTTTTCTGAATCTACAGCCTTCTTCCGTTCAGCAGCTTCCCTATAGGCTTTTGCTATCGGATTTTCTTTGGCTGGAGTAGACGTTGGAGCAGGATTGGATGCTTGCTTTGCTTTTTCTGAATCTACAGCCTGCTTCCGTGCAGCAGCTTCCCTATAGGCTTTTGCTATCGGATTTTCTTTGGCTTGGGTAGACGTTGGAGCAGGATTGGTTGATCCCTGTTGTAGATCCGTCCGATGCGTTTTAGTGCCCACAGTCTCATGTGCCTCCCCTGAGCCTCTAACATGTTCTGCATAAGATGGAGGTGTGTCTGTAAAGTCTTGTGGGTAGGAGTGAGGCTGGGGATGCTCTTGTTGATCTGCCAAAACCGAACTAATAATGGGGATAGATTCATATGGAAACGCTTCGCTGTAAGCTAAATTGTAGACTGCTTTTTTTAATTCATCTCCCAATCCAGGTATGATAGATTCGACAACATTATAAAATTCAACTTCATTTTTTTTTTCTTTTAGCATTCCAATTAAATTTTTATTTTTTTTCTTCAATTCAGCCAATGTTTCTGCAGCAGAAGGTGGTGGTGCGTCTGCTGCAGGCGCTTTGCCACTAAGGTATTCTTCCAAATCTGCCATCTCATTTTCAGTTAGCTTTCCCGCAAAAAATTCTCTCATTTTTGTTTTATGACTTTGATCTTTATTTCTTTCTGAAGCATAGCCAAGGCCTTGCAAGATCGTCCTCAAATCATCATCAGATAAGGCCCCCAGTTTTTGCTCTAATTTTGTTTTAAAATCATCTAGAGTCATTGTGTCCTCATTCCAAAGACCAAAAGGGTTAGAAGAACCGTGACCTTCTATAATATCTTTCCTCTGCTCCGGCGTCAGATCCGCCCACTTCACGGCAAAGCCGGAGGAAAGGGCTGTTGTGGTTGCAAGAACCGTTAAAAAAGCCTTAATTTTATTCGTCTGTTTCATTTTTAGAAGATCTCCCTGTTTATTTTGTATTATTTTTTCTTACTTTATCAAAAGCCTAGCACAATTTGCTGAAAAGGCAA
Organism: Alphaproteobacteria bacterium; assembly: GCA_051650945.1. Classification (GTDB taxonomy): domain Bacteria; phylum Pseudomonadota; class Alphaproteobacteria; order Holosporales; family JBOFFI01; genus JBOFFI01. Next base: position 3,685 of record JBOFRK010000068.1, on the reverse strand, counting down.
TATTTTTTATTTATGGGAAATTTTTAATAAATTTATCTCAAAAAAATGTTTCGCTTTTCCTGCTGTGGGGCGCTTTCACAAATTCTTCCTATGCTTTTGGAATGAAACACGTTAAAACACTCTAAACCGCACGGGCCCCCTAGGAGACGCTATCTTTCCATGTTAAACGATTCTTCCCATGTTTTGATCCAAGACACAGCTTCTCTGCACCATTTTTGTGAAAATCTTGTCTTTGACCCTGATGGCCCGCGCTTTATTACAGTTGATACGGAGTTCATCCGTGAGCGCACCTACTATCCCATTCTTTGCTTGATCCAGGTTGCAGATGCTGAAAAAGCCGTTGCCATTGATCCGCTTGCTGCGGGGCTTGACCTCACCGCTTTTTGGGAGCTGATCTATCGCCCTGATATTCTGAAAGTTTTTCATGCCTGTCGCCAGGATATTGAAATTTTCAGGCACCTCACAGGCAACATCCCGCAGCCCCTGTTTGACACCCAAATAGCCGCCATGGTATGTGGCTTTGGGGAGTCTGTTTCTTATGAAACCCTTGTGAAAGACCTTTTGAAGCATGACCTTGATAAGACAGCGCGGTTTTCAGATTGGTCCTCCCGCCCGCTTCGGAAGGAGCAGCTGACCTATGCCCTGGGGGATGTCACCCACCTGCGCCGGTTGTATCACTGGTTTGCCAAAACCCTTGGAAAAAACCAACGTCAAGCTTGGCTGGGGGATGAGATGGCAGCGCTTTTAAAGCCAGAAACCTATGAGCCCAATTTGGAAGACCTTTGGAAGCGCATCAAAAACAGACAGGTTCAGTCCCTCAACGGGCCATCCCTAGCACTTTTGAAAGAGCTCAGCATGTGGCGGGAAACCCTCGCCCAACAGCTTGACCGCCCCCGTCGCCATGTCTTGAAAGATGACCTTTTGGTGGAGCTGGCAATTTTAAAACCAACGTGTTTGGAAGATTTAGATCGCCTGCGAGATCCCCACGGAAAAGCCGACCTTAAATCCCTCCCCTTTGAGGCGCTTTTTGAGAAGGTTGAGCAGCTTCAGCAGGCCCCAACCGCAACCCTTCCTAAACCCTCAAAACCAAAAGTTTCTTCTCAGCACGCCATCCTTCTGGAGTTTCTGAAGCTGCTTCTCAAATTGTGCGCAGATGAGGCAGGGGTTGCACCCAAATTAATCGCGAGCCCCCAAGATTTACTTCGGATTGTTCGCGAAGAAAAACCGGATATTCCCGCCCTTGAAGGATGGCGGTATGAGCTTTTCGGCAAAGAAGCCTTGGCGTTTAAGGCAGGGGAAAAAGGGTTTGCTTATATCAAAGGGGAGCTTTGCAGGTATAGCCTTGGGGGTGACTCAGCGCCTAAAGCCTAAAAGCTGGTCAACACACGGTGATAGATCTGGGTAAGCCCCTCAAGGTCTTTTAAAGAAACCCGCTCATCCACTTGGTGGATGGTGTCTTCGGGAAGGCCGAGCTCAATGACAGGGGCTAAAGCCGTGAGGAAGCGTCCATCGGAGGTGCCACCTGACGTGCTTAAAGCAGGCTTTGCCCTCACAACCTGCTCAACCGCTTGGGAGACCCACGTGATGGGCTTTTCATCTTGGGTTAAGAAGGCACCGCCATGATTGGTGAGCTCTAACGTATAGCTTTCTCCATGACGTTTACAAATTTCCTCAATTTTTTGGGACAAAAGCTCTGGGTGCTGCTCCGTGTTAAACCGAAGTCCAAACCGGGCTTGGGCCTGGGCGGGGATGATGTTGGTGACAGGATTACCCACATCGATGGAGGTGACCTCCAGGCGGGAGGGCTCAAAAAAAGCGGTGCCTTCATCCAAGGGAAGGGCTAGAAGGTCTTGCAAGCAAGCCAACAGCCGTGGGATGGGGTTATCTGCCAAATGGGGGTAGGCAATGTGCCCTTGCTTTCCGTGATAGGCCAAACACCCCGTAAGGCTGCCGCGCCTGCCAATCTTCATTTCCGTTCCGACGTGGCCAAGCCCCGTGGGCTCTCCAATCAAAAACAGGTCTGGAATATGCTGATTTTCTTGCAGCCATGGTATCAAACGTTGAATCCCATCAACGGCAGGGCCTTCTTCATCGCTTGTCAGCAAGAGGCTGATGGAGCCTTGAAAAGCCTTTGTTTGCTCTAAAAAAGTAGTGATTGCTGCAAGAAAACAGGCAATAGCCCCTTTCATATCCGCAGCGCCACGCCCCCATAGATGCTGATCCTGGATGGCGCCAGCAAAAGGAGGAACAGACCACGAAGCTTCATCTCCAACCGGCACGACATCAACATGACCCACAAAGCATAGGTGAGGGCCACCGGCGCCGACCCTCGCGAACAAATTGTCCACATCCCCAAAGAGATGGCGCGTGGTTTGAAACCCCTTGGGCTTTAAGAGACCCTCAATAAAATCTAGCGTTCCAGCTTCTTGAGGGGTCACCGAGGGGCGCTGGATAAGGGCTTGGGCGATGGAGATTGCAGAAGAAAGCATAACTTGCTGGCGCCTTAACGTGGGGGTCCTTGAGCTGATTCTCTCTTACCTATCAGAAATAGCTAGAAGGCGCAACAAAAGCTTTAGTAAAGCCTAGAAGCGTCAGGCCCCTAGGCTTTAAAATTGGAGATTTATTTATTTTTGATGAAGTTATACAAGTTGGAATTCTTGCCTTTGTTATAGGTGACACGATACCTCGTGCATAAACCAGTTCTAACATCTCGGATGGATACATCAAAGCTGCCTGTGTTTCGATCAACCTTAGAGACCCAAAAAGGTGATCTTCCGGATTTTTGAGCAGGTCCTTCCGTCTGTTGGAAAGTTACAGCACTCCAATCTTGGATATACCTATCAAAACCAGATTTGTGAGCAAGGATGTCTTGTTTGGTAGCTTTGGGCCAATGACGCTGCTGTTGTGAATTTCCAAGCTGAGGCGCTTGATTGCGACCGCGGGCTTGTCCAGACGTGGATGCTGAATTGCTCGCAGGAAGCGCTGTAATGAATTGATCAAGCCTACGTTTTGAACTGTTTTTACTATAATTGCTTGAAGATTGTTGTAGGCCCAAAAAGTAATCAATATTATTTTCAAGATCCTGTCCCACACGAGGCAAGACAACTTTTAAATGGTCAGGCGAAAATGCTTGATAAGCAAGAGAAAAGGCTGCTGCGTTTGCTTTGACATATTCGGGGTCTGCTTGGTTGCTGTTAGGGAAATTTGCAAATACCCCAGAGCCTGGAATGACAGCAATCAATCTATTCAGTTTCTGCGTAGCTGCTTCTGCAAAAACAAGGCGCCATTTTTCTAACATATCGAAAAAGAATGTTGCTTGATCAAACTGTTGAGAAGAGGCTCTGTTATGAGCAGCAACCGAAAAAACAGTGAAACCAGGGTGTAGGTTGATCTGTTTTTCTGGAAGAAAAACATTATGCTGTTGAGACATTTTAGCAACGTAATTGGTGTAAAAATCTTGTCTTGCAGCCTGATCTTTATATGAAGCATACAAATTTAAGTCAACAATGGGCTTCACATTCTTGGTTGAAAGAATTGAATCCTGAATGGGGTAGGTAACCTCTTTGAGGTTAGGGTAAAGGGTTGTGACCGCGCACAACATTTCCTCCTGGACCGTCCCGTTCCCTTCAAATCCACCCCCTGGCTTATTCGCATTGGCAGCGTTGAGCATGCCGGCGCCTTGATT
>JBOFRK010000067.1:0-6339 GCA_051650945.1 Alphaproteobacteria bacterium | reverse complement strand
AGCGCATCCCCCGACCGCCTCGATGCTTTGGTATGGGCTTTGACGGAGCTGTGCCTAGGGAAAGATCAGAAAGGAAGGAGTTCCCCTGCTATACGTAAAATTTGGAGTGTTTAAAAACGAGGAGTTGCTAACGATGCTCAAAATCAAGTATCGATACCATTTTTTTTATTGAGCCGATCTAAAAAGCGGTCAAAATCAGAAGGGGTTTCAAAGAAAAATTGCACGATTCCTCCAATTTTTTTTAAAAAAACTTTTGCTTTTAAGCCGGTTAAATCTGTTAATTGTTGGGCAAGAGCAAGCTCCTCCATATCGATTTCACGTGTGAAAACATTTTTTTGCGAATCTGTTTTAGATTTTCGAACAAGATCTTCTGATTGCCTAACATTCAAACCCTCTGAAACAATTATTTCAGCCAAACGAATAGGATCTTCTGTCCCGATTAAACATTTCGCGTGCCCTGCAGAAATATTCTGAGACTGAAGAAGTTCTTGAATTTCCTTTGGTAAGCTCAACAAACGCAAACTATTTGCAATATGGCTGCGGCTCTTTCCTATTTTTTTTGAGAGCATTTCTTGGGTATAAGAAAATTCATTTATTAATTTTAAATATCCTGCTGCTTCTTCCAGGCAGTTTAAATCAGCTCGCTGCACATTCTCAAGCAAGGCAATTTCTAAACTTTCTTCATCTGAAAGTTTTAAAATGCGGCAAGGAACTTCTTTTAATCCTGTTTTTTCGGCTGCTCTCAAACGCCTTTCACCCGCGATTAATTCGTAACCATTTAACGATTCTCGCACAAGCAGGGGTTGTAAAACCCCTTTTTCCCGAACAGAATTTACAAGGTCTTCTAATTTTGATGGGTCAAAATTTTGACGAGGTTGGTAAGGATTCAAAGCTATTTCGTTTATAGGAATAAACGAAAATATTTCTGAAGAGCTGTTTTCCACTTCAAACAAAGCAGATAACCCTCGTCCTAAAGCTTGTTTCTTAGCTGCTGGTTGCATGTCAAAACTCCTTTTCTCTTTCTAGAAATTCTTTTGCAAGTTCCAAATAGGCTCGAGATCCAGCGCTTTTAAGATCATAAATAATAATTGGCTTCCCAAAAGAAGAAGCTTCTGGAATTTTGATGTTTCTTGGAATGGGCGTTTTATAAACTTTTTGCTTAAAATGAGAATAGACATCCTCAGCCACCTGTTGATTGAGTAAATTTCGTCGATCATACATAGTGAGCACAATTCCTTGAAGCTCCAAACTTGCATTAATATTTTTTTTGATTTTTTGTAGAGTTGCTAACAAATGGCTCAATCCTTCTAGCGCAAAAAATTCACACTGCATAGGCACAAGAACTTTATGAGACGCTGCCAAAGCGTTAATTGTTAATAGCCCTAAAGAAGGAGGACAATCTACAAAAATATAATCATATTTTTGTTCCACGTGGAACAATACCGTTTTAAGCTTTGCCTCTCTTTTTTCTAAGGAAGCAAGCTCCACCTCAGCTGCAGATAAATCTTGGGAAGCAGGAAGAAGATCAAGCCCGGGAATGACGGTAGGAATGCAACTTCCAGAAACAGAATTGGGCGCAAAAAGCAAATCATAAATGGTTTTTTGTCGCTTCTGCGAGCAAGTAGAAAGACCTGTTGTTGCATTGCCTTGGGGATCAAAATCAACTAAAAGAATTTTTTTTTGAATAGCCGCAATAGATGCAGCCAGATTAATGGCTGTTGTTGTTTTTCCAACGCCTCCTTTTTGGTTCACAATAGAAAAAATTTTAGCCATTTTTCGCATAAACTTCGGAAAAAATAAGAATTCTTCCAGAAGGATGTGTTAAACTTGGATAAATTTCAAGTTTAAAATTCCATTTTTTTTCAGCATCGCAGATATCTTCATGAAAAGAAGCGCCTTTCAAAAGAACATAACGCAAAGGACTTTCCCTCAAATGAGAGGAAAGAAAAAAAATTTTATCAATGGAAGCAAAAGCCCTAGAAGTCAAAACTGTAGGAATTTCAGATGGTTCAAAATTTTCTACACATTTTCGGTGCACTTTCGCTTCTAGACAAAGGGAAAATACTACTTTTTGAAGAAAAAGTGTTTTTTTATAGCTTGGTTCTAACAAATGAACAGATGAAAAACCCATAATTGACAAAACCAGCCCTGGAAATCCTGCACCAGAACCGACATCTAAAATAACATCAGAAGCATGAAGATAGGGAGCGATTTGGGCAGAATCTAAAATATGACGCTCCCAAGCATCGGGAAATGTCTTTGCCGAAATAAGATTGACTCTCCCTTGCCACCTTTCAAGAAGGGATAAATAAAGGTGAAATTGCCGTTGAATATCTTCTGAAAACAAATTAACGCGATGAGTTCATAGTATTAAAAAAATCGTCATTGTCTTTTGTAAGACGCAATTTTTCAAGGAAAAAGTCCATCGCATCAATGCCCCCCATTGGCATCAAAATGCGTCTTAACACCCACATTTTAGAGAGTGTCGTTTTTTCAACCAAAAGTTCTTCCTTGCGAGTTCCAGATTTAGTAATATCAATAGCAGGGAAGGTTCTCTTATCAGAAAGTTTTCGATCCAAAACAATTTCTGCGTTTCCAGTCCCTTTGAACTCCTCAAAAATAACCTCATCCATACGTGAACCTGTCTCAATCAAAGCAGTGGCTATGATTGTTAAAGAGCCCCCTCCTTCTATGTTGCGCGCAGCTCCAAAAAATCGCTTGGGCCTTTGAAGGGCGTTTGCATCCACACCTCCGGTTAACACTTTCCCTGAAGAAGGGACAACCGTGTTATAGGCCCTTGCCAAACGGGTGATCGAATCCAAAAGAATAATTACATCTTGTTTATGTTCCACAAGACGTTTAGCTTTTTCAATGACCATTTCCGCAACTTGGACATGACGAGAAGCAGGCTCATCAAACGTCGAGCTAACAACCTCTCCTTTAACAGAGCGTGCCATATCTGTCACTTCCTCTGGGCGCTCATCAATCAACAACACAATAAGGTAAGCATCAGGATGATTTTCGGAGATTGCATGGGCAACACTTTGCAACATAACCGTCTTACCCGTACGAGGAGGTGCAACAATAAGTGCACGCTGCCCCAACCCAAGAGGGGAAACAAGATCAATAACCCGAAGTGTCAAATCTTTCGTTCTAGAACTAGGCAATTCTAATTTTATTTTTTCATCAGGGTAAAGTGGCGTAAGATTGTCAAAGTTAATACGATGGCGGATCTTTTCAGGATCTTGATAGTTAATCGTATTCACTTTTGATAAAGCAAAATAACGCTCCCCGTCTCTGGGAGCACGTATTTCACCTGCAACGGTATCTCCAGTCCTTAACCCAAAGCGTCGAACTTGGCTAGGAGAGATATAAATATCATCTGGCCCCGGAAGATAATTCGCCTCAGAAGAACGTAAAAAAGCGAAACCATCTTGCAAAACCTCCACAACACCTTCACCAAAAATGGCAGTATTATTTTCCGCCAGCTTCTTGAGAATCGTGAAAAGCATATCTTGCTTTCGCAAAGAACTGGCATTTTCCACCTGAAGTTTTTCAGCATAAATTAAAAGATCAGAAGGAGATTTCGATTTTAAATCGTGCAAATTCATAGCACACCATGTTTCTTGTATTTACAAATAAAAATTTCGGAAAAAGATAAAACGAGACTCAAAAAAATAGATTAAAAAACTTTAGACTTTCTTCTAATGCAACTCTTTTAAGCAATAACAATCAATAAATATCTTCGGTATCTAGAGATAGATCAGAATCAAACTCGTCATCCTTTGAAAAATCAAGCAAATCAGCTTCCTTCGCATCAAAAGAGGCATGGACCCAATTCTTCTCTTCTTCGTCTAGCAAGTCTTTCAAGTCAGTGGAAACTTCCTCATTCTCAAAATAGCGCTGGAAATTCCGAACAAGGGACTCTTGCAAGGCAGAAAGAGAAACCGTCCCACCAGCAATTTCACGCAAAGAAATGACAGAGCTTTTGTCGCCGTCTCCAGAAATCGTTCTAGGAGCACCCGAATTTATATTACGAGTCCTCTCAGCCGCTAATATAACCAACTCAAATCGATCTGAAACAGAGAGGAGACAGTCCTCAACAGTAACGCGGGCCATATTTACTTGTAACCTTGGCGCGCTTTAAAACGCGGATTTGTTTTGTTAATAACATAAACTCTTCCACGACGACGCACAACTCGACAATCCGCATGTCGCAACTTAAGAGTCTTTAAAGAATTAGCAACTTTCATACAGCTTAAACCTTTTGAGAAAACTCCCTAACCTATACCGAATCTTTCATATAAATGCAAGGCTAATTTCTGGCTCGTGCGAGCTCAGATAAAATGAAGCTCAAACCCCAGACCTCAATTCGACATAAAGATGGAGAAAAACATGAAAAAAAGCCTTGAGCGGCTCTCAAAAAATTAAGGCATCAGGTTGCCGTTTATACGCAGCAACCCAGAAAAATCTATATTGCGGGTAGAAATTTGAATGGGGTTGCAGGTTTTAAGGAAGCAGAAACTTCCCCAGAATAAACCTGTCCTTCAGCCATATCCAACTTTAACACAGGAGCTTTCTCATTAAAATTCACTTTATGTAAGTCAACCCAAAATGTGTTAGGACGCGTTGAGGAATCAAAGTAGTAAACTAAGTTTTTCTGATCAGCTATAGCGCGCCAAAGGGTGGATGCGATGTTGGGTTCATTGGGTGTCGTAATGCCTAACGGCACACTAACTGATCGAATGATGCTTAAGACACTTGCTACGGCTTGGTTATCATAGGTTTTGCCTGGCACGCTTTGGATTAAGCTTTTATCTAGTTTTTGTGGAATAGCGCCAATATAAAACGAGGTTCTGGCAAATCGATCAGCAGCTCGATTCGTTCCTGGCAGAAACACACTTCCGCCGATTCTCTGCCAATATGCATCCAAGGCAAGCTGCTCATCGTATAGGGGCGAGTTGGTCATAATTTTATATTGTTTACCGTGGTAAACAACCAGCTCACCTCCTACGTATTGAAAAATGGCTGAGTCTCCCGTAGGGTCAGATAGGGATAAATGTAGGCTGCTCTCTGCTCCGTTAGGCAACGTAGGCGCTATAATGTGAAAAGGCGTTGCCTGCATTGCAGCAACAGCTTCTACCACCGTAGCAAAATTATCTAATGCATGTTGCCCCCAAAGGCTGATGGATAAACGTGGGCGAGCAGAGGATGCTTTACCATAGTCAGATTCTGCCAGGTAAAGCAAATTCATAACTAAACCCTTTTCATTCATGCCATCAGCACTACCGACATTATAGCCTGCGGTGATGACGCTGCCATATTTTGCTTTCCATTGCGCTGAACCTGTGCCTGCTTCACCAGTGCGTTCAATGCCTCTAGGAAGGACCCAGATTTCCGATCCCATGTCTTCGTTCCAATCCATGGAGCGGCCTGTAATAGCTACGTTACCTGATCCGGTAAACAATGCTCTGGTACACCCATTGAGAGACTCTGAAACCAGCATACTTAAGCCAGCCATACCTATCATTAATCGTGTCTTGAATCCCTGCATATCGATTTCCTTTAAAAAAATTCACTTAACTCATTGTAAAATAGTATAAGTTAACATTCTTTCAGCAACTGGCAGAGAAATGTTTATGGGGCTTCAACCGAATGTATAAGTGATAGAAGTGAGACAAAAAATTAGCCTCAGATAGAAATCTGGCAATTCATGCACCAGCGATACTTGCAACGTATTCATTTGACAGAAAGATCATATTTCTTTAAAAAGAGAGAAATGTTTTATTTCAATGGAATAAAACCTAATTTTATAAAAAATGAACAGGAGTATATCCCATGGAACACGCTCACCTGAAATCTTATTGGCGCTTACGTTGTGGAACTGCGCTCCTGGCCCTCGTGGTGGTGGCTTGTTTGGCTTCTCCAGGGATGGCTGGGAAAGAGACCGGGGAAAACGGGTCTTCCCTCCTGGAAGACACAGGGAATCAAACGGTGTCCCAAGGCTTTAGGGGGCTTCCCTTTGAGCTCTATCGAGAAGTCCTGAAATATCTGCCCTTTGATGCGTTGCGGGAGCTGAGACGTGTGAATAGATTTTGTAGAACCAATACGTTCAGGATATGTGCCGTCGGCCAGTCCCCTGATTTAGAAGCGCTGAAAACGGACCTTCGTAACGCAAGCCTTTTGACCCTTCTTTCTTTTAGATATGGCTCCCCTTGCAGCTTGATTCAAGAGATCGTCGGCTGGGCCCAAGGACCTTCAAAATTGTTTCACCTTGTGGGAGTGTATGCTGATAAGGTGGGCTTCGAAGGCTTCGACAAGGGGCATTTTTGCTCACAT
>JBOFRK010000066.1:0-5182 GCA_051650945.1 Alphaproteobacteria bacterium | reverse complement strand
TCGATGAGCGGAACAATCTGAGACTTAAAAAAATCAACAGAAATAGGGTATAAACGCTTATGCATTGCGCAGCTTTCTCAAATTAAATGGTTTCGAGAAAAATTATAGCAGATCCAAAACTTTGTTAACAGTGCCATATAAGACACATTCTATAGCAACTTTAAAATGCTTTCGCTATCAAAGAACCCCTGGCTTAGGCTAGGGAGAGATGATAGACAAGCTGTTCTTGGGTAAAGCTTGGATAGATCTCCCCGAATGGGTCCCCCAAAAAAAGATGTATTCCCAAGAAGCAGAACACGATCCCAACTAAAATCCTTACCCAGGCGCTGTACTTCAAAAAATATCCTTGCACCTTGGGATGAGAGAAAAAGAAAATGACCAACGTAAACCAAGCTAAGCTCAAGATGACGCGCCACAAGCAAAACCCAACCTGTACCAAAGGGGGAAGCGTGGGTGGAATCAGCACGGAAAAAAGGCTCATTAAAAAGACGATGCAAGACACATTTGAAAGATTGCTCAAAAACCCTAAGCGCACAGCTCCCATCGAGGAGATGGGTTTGATCTGAGCTTGAGGCAACCGGTTGAACAGCCCTCCCCGGGTTTCTAGAAAAGATTTGCAGCCCATGATGAAAAAATAGCTAGCCCCCAGATAGCGGAGCCCCTCCAGGGCTATAGATGATGTAGACATCAACTCAGCAAAGCCCCACAAAAGATAGGTCATATGCAACGTAAGCCCCGCTGTCATCCCTATAAGCGTAAAAAACGCAACGCGCCGGGAATAAAAAAGAGCATTGCGTGTTACCAACACGAAATCAGGACCTGGCACCAAAATCGCCAGCAAAGACACGAACGTCAACGTCAAAAATTCTGAAACATAGGGTATTAACACCACGCCTCTCCCTGTAATGGAGCCATCCTCTGTTTTAATTTTTTATATGCTACATATTTCGTAACATCATTTATTTTATGGGATTCATTATAGAAAAAAACGGCTTCTCTTTCCATGAGATGCAGACAGCTCATTGAAATAACATGTCATTTGATGGATTCATTTTTTATTTTTAATAATTGACAGAATTCATGAATTTGATATCTATCAGACAAATACAATACTATGGAGGTAACCTATGAAAAACATTTTTAATCTAGCAGCCTTTGTCCTAAGTTTCATCTTTTTTAGCCAAGTCAATGCTCTTCCAGGGGAATTTTGCCCAGAAGAACAAGCGTTGCGAACAGCGATTTTTAACCATTTAGTGCCTCTTGCAAGCCAGCAGCCCTTGACGTTGAAAATTCGAAGCAAAGACGGACAAGTGCGCAACTGGGAAGTTAGTGACGCACAATTCTATCCCAACGTCGGAACTTATGAGAATGCACTTCCTCTACAAGAAAGTGATTTGTTAATGGACGCGTTGGGAGGTATCGTCACCCAGAACCGTATCTTAATAGACTATGACCTGGCCACAGTTACAGAAGTTGAGCAGAAAGAATTTAATCTTCGAGAACAGGAGCAAACTTGGTGCCTTGTTCAATTTCCCTATCCAAATCCCCCTGTAAACGCTTTTGTGTTTACGCTTTCCGAGTCTGAAGCTGAACAATTCTAGCGAACGAGGCATCCAGTGCAGGCAACAGCAAAGACCGAAAGGCTTCTTGCGTGAGCTGCGCAGCGATGCCTCACCCTTAATACACTTGGTTTGTTTGGGGCGTACGGACGTTTCCTCTTTACAGAAGTAAAAACTTGTTTTTCTATAGCTTGATGTAGCCTATTTTATTGAACCGATAGAGAAGTTTTTATGGAAACGAAGATTCGACGACGCCACCTCATCACTGCTGCCCTTCCTTACATCAACGGGGTTAAGCATTTAGGCAATTTGATTGGTTCAATGCTACCTGCTGATGTTTATGCAAAGTTTCTTCGCCAACAGGGGGAAGACGTGCTGTTCATCTGCGGAACGGATGAGCATGGCACACCTGCAGAAATTGCTGCTCAAGAAGCAGGGCAGCCCATTGAGGCCTATTGTGAAGCGCTTTATACAACGCAAAAGCAGAACTATGAGGCCTTTGGTATTAAATTTGACTATTTTGGGCGCAGCTCTTCTCCCAGCAATCACCAGTTAACGCGCCAGCTCTTTCTTGCCCTCAAAACCCATGGCTTTATCCAAGAACGAACGATTCGTCAGTATTATTCCCTGACGGATCAGAGGTTCCTGCCGGACCGTTATGTGGAAGGCACCTGCCCCAAGTGTGGTTATGCTAAAGCCCGTGGGGATCAATGTGATGGGTGTGGTGTTTTGCTGGATCCGGTGGAGTTGCTGAATCCTTACTCGGCTATCAGCCGCAGTTATGACCTTGAGCTTCGCCAAAGCCGTCATTTTTTCTTAGACCTTCATTTGCTTGAAGAGCGCCTGGAGACTTGGATTCAGCAACAACACCATTGGTCTGATACGGTGAAGGGCATTTCTAAAAAATGGCTGAACGAGGGGCTGCAAGCCAGGTGCATCACCCGAGATCTCAAATGGGGCATCCCTGTTCCCGCGGAAGGTTACGAAGACAAAGTATTTTACGTTTGGTTTGATGCACCCAACGCTTATATCAGCATAACCCAAGATTGGGCTGCTGAAACAGGCCAGCCAGAGGCTTGGAAGGCTTGGTGGCTTCAGCAAGGAGATGAAAAAACCGTTCGCTACACTCAATTTATGGCGAAAGATAACGTTCCTTTCCACGCCATTTTTTGGCCTGCTGTCCTTTTTGCGGCGGATCAAGGATTCAGGCAAGTCGACACCTTGAAAGGGTTTCATTGGTTGACCTATGAAAAAGGGAAATTTTCCACCAGCCAAAAGCGTGGTGTTTTTGCAAACAAGGCGCTGGAGCTTTTTCCTCCAGATTATTGGCGTTATTACCTCCTCTCCCATGCTCCTGAAACGTCAGACTCTGACTTCACATTCGTCCACTTTGCTTCGGTGGTGAATAAGGATTTGGCTGATGTGCTGGGTAATTTTGTAAACCGGACCTTTGCACTTGTGCATAAATATCAGGGGGGTGCCGTTCCGTCTCTCTTGGATGAAACAACCCTAGACCCTGAGTTGCTGGCTCAAAGCAAGGCTCTCGTCGAAACCCTTGCGGAGCATTTAGATCAGCTGAGGTTCAGGCAGGCCAGCCAGACCTTGAGGACCTTATGGGTTTTGGGAAATGAATATATCGCAGCTCAAAAACCTTGGGAGCTTATTAAGCAAAACCCTGATCAGGCCGCAGTTGTCATCACCCATTGCCTCCACCTGATACGTTTGTTTGCCATCGTAAGCTACCCCTTCATCCCCTTCACTGCCCGCACTTTGATGACATGCTTGCAAGATGAGGCGTTGCTCAAAAATCTGGAAAAAACGCCCTTTCAAGAGGGCTTAAATTTTCATGCCCTTGGGGCTGGTCACGGGTTGGCTACCCCACAATTACTCTTCCAAAAAATTGACCCTGAAACGGTTGAAGCTTTGACAAAGGCTTTTTCAGGTCAGGAGATGTAGGTCTTTTAGCTATGGGCTGAATAGCCAAATCAAACGAGCTGAGAGAGAAATGTTTTAGCAGGCACGATCATGGGTTTTGAAAGAGAGAAGCAATCTTTTTCTACATAGGGTAAGTCCATGGCTATTTGAAACACATGGGAAGCTTGAAGTTGTTTTTGAAAGAAAAGAAGATGGGGGCTTAAAGGTTCTTTTCCAGAAGACTTCACCTCCACCATCAACCATGGCTTCTGGTCTTTAATTACAAGGAAATCTACTTCTTTGTGATCTTTGGTTCTTAAAAAAGCCAGTTCAAAGCTTCCAAAGCCATTATCATTCCAGAAGTGCACAGCTTTCAAAAGATGGGAAGCAATGAAATTTTCAGCGCGTTGTCCCTTATCTTCCACCAACGACCAATCCCAAAGATATATTTTAGGATCTTTTAGTAAACTTCTGGAAAGATTTTGAGACCAGGGACGTAAAGAAAAACAAAAATAAAGGGCTTCAAATACCTCAATCCATCTTCGAATGGTTTGATCTGATACCCTTATTTTTTTGGATAGGGTTGTGTAGTTTGTTAACTGACCCGCTTGCTGTTGAAGGGTTTTTGCTAACACTTCTAAAAGGGATATTTCATGGATGTTTGAAAGATCTCTGATGTCTTCTTGAAAAAGTTGTTGATGGCGCAACTGTTGCCACTTTCGGTAATAGCGTTTCTCAGCCTTTAAAAAAGGATCTGGAAACCCACCAAATGCTAAGAGTGTGTCAAACAATTCGTTTCCAATGTTGTGGGGTTCTCCTAAAAATTGCTCACGGGGTTCAGGATCAGCAAGCTCATGTACAGAAAGCGGGTGAATACGGTGAAGGAAATAGCGCCCCATCAAACTATCCCCGCTTTTATGGAACACATCTAAACGAGAGCTTCCCGTTACAAGGGTGTGGAGGTCGTCTCGATAGGTATCAATGAGCCCTTTTAAAAAAATTTTCCATTCTTTAAATTTGTGAATTTCATCGAGACAAAGAATCGGCTTCTGGTTACTGAGGGTTTGAAGAGGCATCTGTTGAACAACGGCAGCAGGCCCCTTTAAAATAAGCAGGCGATGGTCAAGGTTGTCCCAATTTAAATAAAAGGAGGTGCTAAATTCTTTGAGAAAGTGTTTAGCAAGAGTTGTTTTTCCAACCTGACGTGGACCTGCTAGAAACAACGCTTGGGTATAATGCTCAACGTGATGTTTAATGATATTGCTATAAATTCGTTTCATTTTTTCATCCTGACGTATAGGTTATGTTCGATTAAAAAATCGAAATAGTCAAGACTATTTCGATTTAATGCACGAAATAGTCTTTATGAATTTAAAAGGCAGATGATGTAGCTACATCTTCCCAAACAAAATCAATCCAGGATGTCTACGCAACGATGGCTTGGAGCTCTGCTTTTAAGCCCCCGGTAAATTGATAGGACGTGGGAAGCTTAAACGTTAACACAACTTGAGGAAGTCTAAATTTTAGATAGATCATAGTGTTACCAGGAGAAAGCTGGCTGATTTTTCTCTTCAGCGCCTCCAAAGCGTTTTGTGAAGTTATGTCAAGGGTGACAGATTCCATATGCTTAGAGAGGTGTCCGTCACAGGTCTCTAGCTGGTTGCAGGTTAGGCGCGTTGTCTCTCCATCAAGCCTTCCTGAAACCGTTA